>CAIUKP010000048.1 GCA_903899675.1 uncultured Bacteroidota bacterium
ATAGCTAATCAGGGTGCAGGAAGTTATGCAGCAAAAATTTGTCGTGACTATTCAGGTGGTGGTTATACAGATTGGTATCTGCCAAGTAAAGATGAATTGAATAAAGTATGGATAAACAAAAATATTATTGGAGGTTTTGCGAATTTCATCTATTGGAGTTCGACGGAGAACGACGACTTCACCGCGTGGTTCCAGAATTTCTACTCTGGCACGCAGACCAACTACTGGAAGAACTACAAAGGCTATGTTCGCGCCATTAGGGCTTTTTAACAATTTAACTATTTTGTTTCGTGCATAGTCTTTCCAGTTAGTGAAGTTGAAAAAGGACATTTTACTTTGGAGGATATCTCAGAAAGAATTGGCGCGGCTGGTTTTGAAATAAATAGTAAAGATGCAGTTTTTATTTTAGACTTAATAAGTAGTTAATTTGCCCAAAATATTTCGGATAAATTGTTGCATTTAGCCAAACAATAAATATCTTTAGTGTCATAGCCACCTAAATCACTGGACTGATTTTTTAAATACCTTTATAGCTGGTTATTCAGACGGTAAATTCACCCATTTCCACATCCATGAAAAAATGCACCCTCTACCTAGCCATTGCTTTGTTAGTTTGCTGTTTTTTGTTTTCACTAGAATCTGCCGCAAATAACATTACAGTTTCCTCCGTAAGCTTAACCGCCAGAAACAAAACGGCCGATTATGTGCAGGTGCAGTTTAACCTCAATTGGCAAAATTCTTGGAGAACCTCCAATGCTCCCTTTAACTCGGATGCTGCCTGGGTATTTATAAAATTTAAAGTGGGGGTGAATGGCGAGTGGAAGCATGCTAGTGTCAGCACTACGGGTGGACATTCGATTCCTTCGGGTACTACGGCATCGCAAGCGGATACTAAGGGACTGTTTATTTACAGAGATGCAAATGGCACGGGCACTCTTTCGCTTACCGGGGTTCAACTGCGCTGGAATTATGGAACAGATGGGGTGGGAGATGATGAGAAAATTTATGTGAAAGTGTTTGCGATAGAAATGATATTGGTGCCGCAAGGAGATTTTCAGGTGGGCAGTGGTGGACAAAACACCGGTGAATTTCGCCAAGCCAATGATGTGAGTAGTTCAAGCACCGCTACCACTTTTACAATTACTAGCACCGCTCCCACATTTCAGGGAAATAACAGTGCTTCATCAGCTGCTAATCTATCTACCAGTGCGGGAGTAGGGAATGATTTATCAACCGGAACCACCACGGCAACGCTGGGAGCAGGTTATCCTACTGGGTATGCTGCCTTCTATTGCATGAAATATGAAATCAGCCAGGGGCAATACCGTGATTTTTTAAATACACTCACCTATACCCAGCAAGTTACCCGCACAGCCAGTGCCCCCAATAGTGTCGCAGGTACCGGGGCACTGATTAGTTCGGGTACTGCCAGAAATGGGATTGAGATAAAAACCGCCGGCACTGCGAGCACCACTCCTGCAGTGTATGGTTGTGATTTATCGAACAATAATACTTTCGACGAAGCAACTGATGGCGAATGGATTGCTTGTAATTATTTGAGTTGGGAGGATGTAACTGCCTATTTAGATTGGGCTGCCCTTCGCCCGATGACTGAGTTAGAATACGAAAAAGCCTGCCGAGGAACTCTGACACCTTTAGTAAATGAATATGCCTGGGGTACTGCAAGCGCCACATCATTAGCATCTTTATTGAATACTTCCCAATCCACTGAAGCCTCCAATACATCCGGAGCCAATCTGGTGAGTAATAGTGCCTTTAGCGGTCCGGTTCGGGGAGGGATTTTTGCCACAGGTAGTAGCAATAGAACCACGGCTGGCAGCGGTTATTATGGCATTATGGATTTGAGTGGAAATGTATGGGAGCAAACGGTCCCTATCTCCAATGCCAACACCCGTAGCTTCTCCAATGTTATGGGGGATGGAACCCTTGCCACTAATGGAAATGCTGTGGTATCCACCTGGCCGGCTAACAGTGATGTGGGAATACGAGGGGGCAGTTATACCAGTGCAGGCGCATTAAACTATGTATCAGATAGAACCAGTATCAATGCCGGAGTTACAACAAGAAATAATAATGTGGGAGGTAGGGGCGTAAGAGGAGTAACTATACCTCTTTTTATTGGTCAAAACTACCAAGGGGGCATTATAGCTTATATTTTACAAAGTGGTGATCCAGGGTATGATGCTAATGTACAACATGGATTAATTGTAACAACATCAGACCAAAGTTCCGGTATCCAATGGTACAATGGAACATGGTCTACTATAGGTGCAACCGGAACTGCCATTGGTTCGGGCTTATCAAATACAAATTCTATTATAGCTAATCAGGGTGCAGGAAGTTATGCAGCAAAAATTTGTCGTGACTATTCAGGTGGTGGTTATACAGATTGGTATCTGCCAAGTAAAGATGAATTGAATAAAGTATGGATAAACAAAAATATTATTGGAGGTTTTGCG
>CAIUKP010000049.1 GCA_903899675.1 uncultured Bacteroidota bacterium
AACTAGCTTATACCCGCTACTCTATAGCGCATATACATCCAAAAAAGGTAGATATGCGCATGTTTGTAGCGGGTTATTCAAATGTAATTGTTTTATTATAAATCATCAAAAGGACTTTTTATCTGTTGCAAACTCTTTGTACTTACATGTGTGTATATCTCAGTGGTCTTGCTACTGCTATGCCCCAATAACTCCTGTATATACCTTAAATCTGTTCCACTCTCTAATAAATGTGTGGCATAACTGTGCCGCAGCCAATGCAGGGTAACCGGTCGCCGGATTCCTGCTTTTTTAACCGCATTTTTCAATACCTGTTGCAAACTGCGGGCATCATAGGCTTCCCCGGCCACCTGCCCTTCAAATAAAAACTTTTTAGGGCGATAACTTTTGTAATACTCCCGCAACATTTCCAATATTTTGCCACTCAGCGGCACTACCCTATCCTTTTTTCCTTTTGCATTTTTTATGATAATCAATCCCCGGCTCGAATCAATATGTGCCGGTTGCAACACCAATAATTCTCCACATCGTAATCCGCAACTGTACAATACACTTAACATCACCCGATGCTTCTGGTTAAGCGGGGCTAATAAAATGCTTTTTACTTCCTCCTTACTCAAAACATTGGGCAAAACCCGCCCCCGCCTGGGCCGATGTATATCTTCAATTTCTACTGCAGATTTTTTTATTACCCGAAAAAATAATTTAATAGCATTTACCACCTGATTCTGATAGGATGCCGATAACCCACGCTGTAAAATGTATTGGTTATTATAATCTATTATGTCCTGATTACTCACGCTCTCAATAGTTTTCGAGTTAGTAAATTTCAAAAATGATTGTAATGCATCCGTATAGGTACTTACAGTGTTGTTACTGTATCGCTTCGACCGTAACCAGGCCGCAAATTGCTCAATGGCAACAAGGCCCTCTTCACTTGGTAAACTCGCCCCCTTCAAAGGAACCTCGAATTGCTGTCTGTTATTATCTGTATCAGGTAGATGCCATGCCCCTAGCGTTCTACTCCACCGGGCACCTGTAATTTTTTTTATCAGATCATTCAACTGTGCATCCTTTTCAAAAAAAACGACAATTCTGTCTTCCTTTTTATACCTGATTGATTTTGCATTCCATTTCATAAACAATTTGACAAGTTTTTATCTGCTTTTCTTTGTCAAATTGGTAATTATTTCAAAGCTTTCCAACTACAACCACTTCAGTCTCTAATATTCAAATAATCCGTTGCAATCTGTTAATTAGCTGATTATCAATCAGACTTACTGAAAAAATCGTATTCAGATAGGCTGTTTTGAAAATTTACTAACAATTGGAAAAAAACATTTACAACTCATTCCATTATTGCCATTTCTTGTGAGTACCCAAAATTGATTACCTTCTTAAACCGAAACTAAAAAGTTTGCATTGGGTAGTGATATTGGCTGGTGATACTTTCATCAATCGCAAAAAAAGTAAGTAGTAATGTTCATGCAAAATGCCGACCCTCACAAATCGGCATTTGTTTTGAAGATTGTTATTTTTATAAAGTAACCTATCGGGATTTCTGCCGCTAGTTGTAATTGTAGGGAAGATTAGGAAAGTGCTTATAAATAATACTCGGTATATAGTTTTGAAAACCTACTCCCACTAAAAACAGAA
Organism: uncultured Bacteroidota bacterium; assembly: GCA_903899675.1. GTDB lineage: Bacteria > Bacteroidota > Bacteroidia > Chitinophagales > Chitinophagaceae > Sediminibacterium. Next base: position 1,657 of record CAIUKP010000049.1, read on the forward strand.
AAAATTCCTGTTTTGTTAACTTTGAATTACCAACTTAATTTGAAATTTCAATTTATTACTTGAACTTACACATAATTATAATACTGCTTTTATGAAAAAATATGCACTCCCTTTGATTGCTTGGCTGCTGCCGACTTTAATACAAGCACAATTATTTGACAAAGCAGCCATAGCCCGGTGGGAAAAACAAGCAGCCGGCGTTACCATTGTTCGGGATACCTGGGGCATTGCCCATGTGTATGGCAAAACCGATGCAGATGCTGTTTTCGGTTTATTATATGCCCAATGTGAAGATGATTTTGCGCGGGTTGAAATGAATTATGTTGAAAAACTCGGCAGATTGGCAGAAGTAAATGGAGAGAAAGATGTTTACAACGATTTGCTGATTCGGCTAATCATTGATACGGCAGAGGCAAAATCAGATTATACAAAAGCCCCCGCCTGGATGAAACCCTTGCTGCAGGCTTTTGCCGATGGCATCAACTATTATTTATATCGACATCCCGAAGTTAAACCCGCCTTATTACAAAAATTTGAGCCCTGGTTTCCGTTGTTGTGGACGGATGGAAGCATCGGAGCTATTGATATTGCTGAAATGACTGTAAAAGATATCAAACAATTTTATGGAAACCGAAATCTGGTAATGCAGGAAAAGCCCAAAGAAGTAGATCCCCAACCCGGTGGCTCCAATGGATTTGCCTTTGCCCCTTCCATCACCGAAAATGGCAATGCCATACTTTACATCAACCCCCATACAACTTTTTACTTTCGGCCTGAAATTTCTATGCAAAGTGAAATGGGCTTGCATGTATATGGAGCAGTAACCTGGGGACAGTTCTTCATCTATCAGGGATTTAATGAACATTGTGGTTGGATGCACACTTCCAGCTATAGCGATGTAGCAGATACCTACTTAGAAAAAGTAAGTAAAAACAACCAGAATGAATGGGTGTACGAATATGAAAAAACGCAAAGAAAAATCAACACAAAAAATATAACCATCTACTATAACAAAAATGGGGTGCTGCAAAGTGAAAACTTTACCGGCTATTATACCCATCATGGGCCCGTAATGGGAGAGAAAGATGGTAAATGGATTAGTGTAAAAGCCAACAACCGCGATATAAAAGGATTGATTCAATCTTGGCAACGTACCAAGTCAACCGATCTGGCATCCTTCACTGCTTCTATGTCGCTGCTCGCTAACACTTCCAACAACACAGTTTATGCCGATGATAAAGGCAATATCGCTTACTGGCATGGCAACTACATGCCCAAAAGGAATCCTGCCTTTAATTGGCAAAAGCCGGTGGATGGAAGTATTGCCGCTACCGAGTGGCAGGGGCTACATCCGCTGAATGAATTAATCAATATCAAAAATCCGGCTAATGGATGGATACAAAACTGCAATTCAAGTCCATTTACTGCTGCCGGACCTACGTATAGTCCGCAAAAAGAAAAATTTCCAAAATACATGGCACCCAATGGTGATAATTTTAGGGGAATACGGGCAGTTCAGATTTTATCGAAAGAAAAAAAATATACCCTGCCCAAAGTAATTCAAACTGGTTACGACACCTACCTTACTGCATTCGACGAACTGATTCCTGCCTTGGAAAGAGTTTGGAAAAATGGAGATACCAGCGAATACATGCTAAGGGGTGCAATGCAAACACTCCTCAGTTGGAATCGCACTGCATCCGAACAATCCATCGGCACCACGTTGGCAATTGAGTGGGCACAAAAATTATGGCCGGTAATTTTAAAAGGGAATGGCGATCCTGAAGAAGATCCCGATGTGGTAGAAAAAACAATCCGCTTTTGTGCAACTGCCAATCGCGAGCAATTGATTGCTCCCTTACAGGTAACCATTGCCGAACTGATGCGAAAATTTGGCACCTGGGAAAAACCCTGGGGTGAGGTAAACCGCTTTCAGCGTATCAGTGGAAAAATTCAAGACAGCTTCGATGATAATCAGCACTCTTTTCCTTGTGGGTTAGCTGCCTCTACTTGGGGATGTTTGCCGTCGTTCATCAGTCGCCCTTATTCCAATACACGTTTACGATATGGCAGCAGTGGCAATAGCTTTGTATGTGCCGTTGAGTTTGGAAAAAAAGTTACTGCCCGTTCTTTATTGGCAGGGGGCGTAAATGGAAGTCCTACTTCTCCATATTTTAACAACCAAGGATTGGCGTATACAAAAGGACAGTTTAAGGAAGTGTGGTTTTATAAAGATGATGTAGTAAAAAATGCAGCCAACACCTATCATCCGGGTGAAAAATAAATGCAACAACCATGCTATCCGATACTACTTTATATTTCCGTTGGGTTAAAATCATCACAGTTGGCTCATTAGCGCTGATGTCTTTTTTGATTTTTATTGGCAATACAACCAACTACTATGCCAACTACTATTTTGTTGAGCATGTGATGAAGATGGATACTATTTTTCCAAATAGTGAATTACAATATCGGTCTATTCATCAGCCTTGGATTTACCATGCAGGTTATGTAGTAATTATTTTATTAGAGCTGGTAATGGCATGGTTTTGTGTACTAGGCAGCAGAGAGATGTTTGTAAAACGAAGAGAACCTGCCGCTGTGTTTTATGAAGCCAAAAGAAAAGCAGTGATCGGATTAGGCATTGGTATCCTTATCTGGTTTACCGGATTTGAAGTAGTAGGGGGAGAATGGTTTGCTATGTGGCAAAGCAGCACCTGGAATGGACTGGAAAGTGCCAACCGCATCATTCTTTTCGAAATGCTGGTATTGATTCTCCTATTTATGAGGGAGCCGGAATACGCATAAACCGAATTACTTTTTTTCCAGTGCGATATGATACTCCTGAATGCGGGCAGGCGTTTCGGGGGTAAGTGTAAAACTAATCCGAATATTTGCTTTCTCCCCCTCTTGTATAAAATAACCACGCAATTGGTTTTCGGGCACTACGTCGCCTACTTTTAGTATTCGGCCGGCTGCACTGTATATATTGCGGGCTTCTTCTCTTAGTTGACTGGTATAATAATCTTCGAAAAAGTTTTCCGCAAAAATACCGGTGTTAGCTGCCCCATCCCATTCAGGTAACAAACGAACCAGCGCATCTCTGCGATCTGTTAACACTTTTGAAGGTGGTAACAACATAGGTTGCAATCCGGATAATCGAAGGAGTGTATCCATCACAGCCACATTCGCCATACTGGTGGGTGCATAGGTAACATTACCAAAGAAAATCAGTCCGATTCCATATTCGGGCAATATCATCCAGTTGCTGCCAAAACCTGGCAAGCCGCCACTATGCCCTATTGTTTTTCTTCCTTCACAATCTTCTGTATACCTCAATCCGTACGCATAAGCAGCCGTTTGAGGGCAACCTCTGCCAGAGGGATACCGATAATTGGCATTCACCGATGCCAATCTCCACGGCTGGTGCATCTCGCGGAGGCTGCTGCGTTTGAGTGGCCCTGCCTCAGCATCATTTCTTACTGGCCATGCTTGCTGATGAAAAGCCACATACTTACTGAATGATTCTACGGAAGTAATCATCCCACCCATAGCACCCCAAATTCCATCGTGTAGTGGGGTTTCCTTTATCCAAGTATTATTAATCCAGCGATATCCGTTTGCAAATAAAGGCGGGGCCACTTTGCTATATTCCCAACTGGCTTGTGCCATACCCAGGGTTTGCCAGATATTTTTCTCGATGTATGTACTGTAAGGCATACCGGTTACCTGCTGAATGATATATCCCAATAAGGCAAAACCCAGATTGCTGTATTCATAGGCAATTCCCGGCGCATTGGAGAAACTGATTTTTTGATTGAGTAATTCGATTAACTGCTTGTCGGTATCCGCCAGCTGACGATCTCCCCAGGGATTATCTTCCGGAAATCCTGCTGAATGAGTAAGTAAATGGCGGATAGTGATTTCCTGGGCATCTTTAGTAAGGGCCTGAGATTTCATTTCGGGTATATACTGATATACGGGATTGTCTAATTGCAATTTCCCCTGATCGCGCAGTTGCAAAATAGCCATGGCAGTAAAGCTTTTGCTCATGGATGCAATTCGGAACATAGAGCGGGTAGATGCCGGTATTTTTTTGTCAATATCGGTAAATCCTCCACTGCCGGAATACACCAATTTGCCATCTAACACAATCCCGAATGCATAACCGGGAAAATGATTTTTTTCGGCATAGGCTTTATACAATTGTTCAACCAGCGGAAAATGTGCTGCCAGTTTTTTAGCCCGCTCTTTATCGGCAAAATAGGAGGGGGTGTAGGCGGGTGCATTGGGAGTTGACTGTGCAACTGCTGTTTGCATATAACCCAACAAAATTGTCAAAAATATACTGATGCGAATAGGGGCATACCTGCTCATATAAAAAAGCTTTCTTAAAGCTACCGAATTTTAGCAGTATGAGCGCAAACCTTATGAGAACCCGGTAAAATTATCGGCGGGCGGTAGATTTTTTCTTTAGGGAAGATTGATAGTATTTGCATACCTCCTGCAAACCACACTCCCCGCATTTCGGATTTCGAGCCAAACAAACATAGCGGCCGTGTAATATCAGCCAGTGGTGGGCTTTATGAACAGAATCCCTTGGAATATGTTTGATCAATTGTTTCTCAACTGCCAGGGGAGTGGTAGCTCGGGGGGTTACCAAACCAATTCGTTTACTCACCCGAAAAACATGCGTGTCAACTGCCATATTGGGCTGCTGATCAATTACACTGGTGATCACATTGGCCGTTTTTCTTCCTACACCGGGTAACTGAATAAGCTCTGCAACCGTTAGCGGAACCTCCCCATTAAATTTTTCCATCAACAAAATAGCCATCCCTATTAAATGCTTGCTTTTGTTGTTAGGATAAGAGATGCTGCGTATCAGGGGGAAAACCTCATCAAAGCTTGCTACCGCTAAAGTATCGGGAGTGGGAAATTTTTTAAACAATGCCGGGGTAACCATATTTACCCGTTTGTCGGTGCACTGGGCGGATAAGATAACAGCAACTAATAATTGAAAGGGATTCTCGTACGCCAATTCAGTTTCAGCAATGGGAATTTGTTCGTTTAGCCACTTTAAGGTAGTATCGTATCGCTCTGCCAGTTTCATGCAATAAAATTAGCTAATTCAACGGTTTAGCCGGAAAGAGAAATTATTCAGCAGAGGGGTTAGCATTTCCAGACTGGCCAGTCTTCCGCAGAATCTTCTGAATGATGGAAGGAGTGGGTGAGGTTAGCGGCAGATGGTTTAAATCTGATAAGGTTTTTCTTAATTGCAGATATCGATCCTTCACTTCTTTTCGAGAGCGCAGTTCTTTTTCAACCAATGCCTTTAATAAGGGAGGTGCCTCATTATAGTGGTACAAAATTAAATCTTCATCCGTAATTTCCTTCATATTGTAAGGGCGGGTATGCATTTCAGCCACTAACATACAACGGATAATCTGTATCGATATTGCAGAAAAACGGGCAGAATGGGGTATAGAACGGGGTAACGATTTTAACTGCTATTTATTTTTTATAACTGCAGAATCATCCAGGATAAAGATATCCTCCCCCTCTTTTTTCATCAGAAAACGCTCCCGGGCAAATTTCTCTATAGCAGCAGGATTGCTCTGTAAATCAGACAATTCCTTACGAGATTTTTCAATTTCCTTTTGATAAAATACCTTTTTGGCTTCCAGCTGATTTAGGTCTTTTTGTCGATCTAGTTGCTGAAAAATATCCCGCTGATCGAAAAACAGCATCCAAACGAGAAAAAAAGTGCCGGCCAGTATGTATTTGTTGGTTACAATCCGTTTGAGCCGTTGCATGGGAAGGATTTGTAGGATAAAATTACATCTATTCGCAATACCCAGCTCAATCAACTAATACACAGGTGTTAAAAAAAACGCCATTCCCAAAAAGGCAATGGCGTTTGTAAATAGGTATGAGTTCAATTATTTGCCGAATCGAATCTTGCCCGTAGGAAAAATACCAGTTTCTCCTAGCTGCTCTTCAATTCTAATCAGTTGATTGTATTTAGCAATCCGGTCGGTACGTGAGGCAGAACCCGTTTTAATTTGACCGCAATTGAGGGCAACCGCTAGGTCGGCAATGGTAGTATCTTCCGTTTCACCACTGCGGTGGCTCATAATGGTAGTGTAGCCATTATGCTGTGCCAGGGTAACCGCATTGATGGTTTCGGTTAACGATCCAATTTGATTTACTTTAACCAATAAGCTATTGGCAATTTGCTTATCAATTCCGGTTTGCAAGCGATTTACATTGGTAACAAACAGATCGTCGCCCACCAGCTGACATTTAGCTCCAACCGCCTGGGTCAGGGCTTTCCAGCCATTCCAGTCATCTTCTGCCATGCCATCTTCAATAGAGATAATGGGATATTGCTTCACCCATTTTTCCCAGAATTTCACCAGCTCATCGCTGCTCACTATTTTGCCGCTACTCTTGTGGAATACATATTTTTTCTTCTTGGCATCCCACAATTCGCTGTTGGCTGCATCCATCGCAATGGCTATTTGAGAGCCAGTTTTATATCCGGCTGCTGAAATGGCTTCCAGAACAGTTTCAATAGCTTCTTCATTGCTTTGAATATTGGGGGCAAATCCACCTTCATCTCCTACATTAGTTGAAAATCCTTTTTTCTTTAATACCGTTTTCAGTACATGAAAAATTTCTACCCCCCAACGCAATCCCTCGCTGAACGACTTTGCGCCAACAGGCATAATCATGAATTCCTGAAAATCGATTTTGTTATCTGCATGCGCACCCCCATTTAAAATGTTCATCATGGGAATGGGTAAGGTACGGGCGTTGGTTCCGCCGATGTAGCGATACAAGGGGAGGTCGGCCTCTTCCGCAGCTGCTTTGGCCACAGCTAAACTTACTGCCAAGATTGCATTGGCACCCAGCTTTGATTTATTGGGAGTGCCATCCAGTGCTAGCATTTCTCCATCGATGGCAGCCTGTTGTGTAACATCATACCCAATAATGGCAGCCGCAATTTTATCATTTACATTTTGTACCGCTTTC
>CAIUKP010000050.1 GCA_903899675.1 uncultured Bacteroidota bacterium
AAAGTATGCTCCCTTTCTAGTTCTGATGCTGATTGCTATCGGAGCCCTTTTTGTTCCTTCCTTTCCTGCTTTTGCAGATGTCAGTAAATACAATTCAGCCGATATCGGATGGATTATTGTAGCTACAGCTCTGGTATTTTTAATGACGCCCGGGCTAGCCTTCTTTTATGGTGGAATGGTGCATCGAAAAAACATCATCTCTACTATGATCAAGAGTATAGTTGCTACCGGTGTGGTTAGCATACTTTGGGTAGTAGTAGGCTATTCACTCTGCTTTGGCGAATCCATTGGAGGTTTCATTGGCAATCCCTCTACCCATTTATTCTTTAAAGGGGTAATGTCGGGCGCTCCCTGGAGCTTGGCACCCACTATCCCTCTTTCTTTATTTGCTCTTTTCCAGTTGATGTTCGCGGTTATTACGCCCGGACTGGTAGTGGGTGCCGTTGCTGAAAGAATTCGCTTTACAGCCTATACCCTGTTCATTGCCTTATTCAGCATTTTAGTGTACGCGCCCATTGCACACTGGACCTGGCATCCCGATGGCTTCTTATTTAAACTAGGCGCACTGGATTTTGCTGGTGGTACTGTTGTACATATTTCTGCCGGATGTGCAGCCCTTGCGGGTGCGATCGTATTGAAAAGAAGAAAAGCCCATATCGAAAATAAAGAAATACCACCTGCCAATATTCCCTATGTATTAATTGGTACCGGATTATTATGGTTTGGCTGGTTTGGCTTTAACGCTGGTTCAGCATTAGGTGCCAACTCCCTTGCGGTTAGTGCCTTCGCAACCACCAATACCGCCGCAGCTGCTGCCGGTTTGGCTTGGATGTTCTTTGATGTGGTGCGGGGCAAGAAACCTTCGGTATTAGGATTTTGTATTGGCGCAGTAGTTGGACTCGTTGCTATTACCCCAGCTGCCGGTTTTGTGGCCGTTCCGCAAAGTATTTTTATTGGTGCCGTAGCTTCCCTGATTTCTAACCTGGCAGTTTATTATAAAAGCAAATCTACCCTCGATGATACCCTAGATGTTTTCCCCTGCCATGGAGTAGGTGGAATGGTGGGTATGATTATGACCGGCTTCTTCGCCACCAAAACAGTAAACAGTGCCGGTAATGATGGTTTATTTTATGGCAATTTTTCTTTCCTACTTATACAACTGAAAGCCTTAGTAGTGGTAGTAGGTTACAGCTTTGTTATGTCGCTCGCCATCTTCAAATTCATCGACCTGATTTTACCACTGCGCGTAAGTGAGGAAGAAGAAGAGATGGGATTAGACTATACCCAACACGCAGAAAAATACGGAAGAGCTCCGCTGCAAGCCTAAGCTTTTCTGGGTGAGTCTGACCACTCCCAAACCGAAAATAAAAAAGGTACAGCCACTTCGTGAACTTCTGACCAAGTTCACCGGCTGTACCCCTTATTAATCATAAAACCATTACAATGTTAAAGAATTTTTTGGCAGGCTGCATAGCTTTTTTATGTTCACAATCCCTGCTCGCCCAAACCGACTCAACCACCAAATCCGTTACTACTTTCACCGGTTCACTGGATGCTTATTATCGGTACAATTTTTCTGGTCCCGAAGCCGGCAAAACCAATAACCTAACTAGTTTCACCCATTCTGTAAATTCCTTCGAATTGGGTATGGCGTCTCTGAAAGTTGATCATTCGTATGGTAAAATTTCTGCCACAGCCGACCTCGGAATTGGTCGCCGGGCACAGGAATTTACTTATACCGAATCGGGGGTAAATGCCATCATCAAACAAGCCTATATATCCTATGCCCCCAGCAGTGCGGTTAAATTTACCATGGGTAAATGGGCCACCCATGTAGGATACGAAATGGTAGATGCTTATGCCAACCGCAACTATAGTATGTCGTACGGTTTTTCTTACGGACCTTTCTTCCACACGGGTATAAAAGCGGATATCGCACTGGGTGGTAAGTCGGCCCTAATGGTAGGTATTGCCAATACTACCGACTACCTCAGTGCTCCCTCTGCAGTAAGCTTTGTGTTGGCACAATTTAGTACGGCCACTTCGAATGATAAACTGAAAGCCTATCTGAATTTTCAGGGATCTACTGAACTTACACAATGTAACCTGGTGCTTACCGGAGCGCTCAGCGATAAGTTAACCATGGCATACGATGGAAGCGTTTTAACCACTCATACCAATGGAGCAAATGATTCCTGGAATAGTCATGCCCTTTATTTGAACTACGACCCAATTAAATCATTCGGTTTAACCCTACGGGGCGACTATTTTAGCGACCGAAAAATCAGTCCCCTCGTTACCACGAGCGGGGGATCTGTTTTTGCCACAACGCTTTCTGGTAATTTTCGTTGCAGCAACCTGACCATCATTCCTGAATTGCGGTTAGATTATGATTCGGATCCGGTATTCAGTAAAAATGGCGGATCAGACAAAAAGAGTACAGCCAGCTTTATATTAGCTGCGGTCTATAAGTTTTAGTTTTTTGCAATTGTTAATCATAGGGGTTAAAGCATCTTGTAAATTTACAAGGTGCTTTTTTTTGCCAACAGATATAGTATCTTAGTCAACTATTATTAATAGTTCGGCTATATGGGAATATTGAAGTGGCTGTTGCAGATGGCATATGCCTTATATGCCTTTTTCATTTTCATGATACTCACCATTATTGCCTTTCCCTTGGTGATGCTTTCACTATTGTTTGGATATCACCGAGGTGGAAATTTTATTTATGCCATTTGTAAATATTGGGCGGCTACCTGGTTTTTGTTGATTGGTGTTCGCCATGAAGAAATATTCGAGCACCCACACGACACAGGCAAGCAGTGGGTATTTGTAGCCAATCATATATCGTATATGGATATTCCCCCCATCGTACTGATGGCTCCGCAACCGATCCGTATTTTGGGAAAATATGAAAGCAGTAGGATTCCTATTTTCGGATGGATTTACCGGGCAGCCGTAATTTTAGTAGATCGCCGCAATCCCGAAACCCGGGCGCAAAGTTTTCGCGAACTAAAAACGGCACTCAAGCGAGGGGTATCTATTTTTCTTTTTCCTGAGGGTACGTTTAATATGCGGGAAGACAAGCCACTGAAAGACTTTTTCGATGGGGCTTTCCGGCTGGCGATTGAAACGGGAACTCCCATAAAGCCCATGATATTACCGGACACTATTGATCGCCTGCATTTTAGTAGTCTATTTTCACTTACCCCCGGTCGTAGCCGGGTAATATTTTTAGAGGAAGTACCGGTTATGGGGTTATCGCCTGCCGACATCCCTTTTTTGAGAGAAAAAGTATACAATTTAATGGATCAAGCCCTCCGTCGCTATCGGTATTATCCACCTGCATAATGCGTACATTTGAGCAAATATCGTTGCCTTGTTTGTTGAAGTAATTATTCCCCTAGCGCTGCCGAAAAATTATACCTGGTCGGTACCCGACACCTTGCAATCGCAGGTAGCCATTGGCAAGCGGGTAGAAGTGCTGTTGGGCAAAACCAAGCGATATGCTGGTATCATCAAAAAGATTCTCCCAGTTGCTCCGGATAGTTTTATCCCCAAACCTATTTTGGAGGTTTTGGATGAAGAGCCCATTTTGTATGCACAGCAATTGGCATTTTGGGAGTGGATGGCCGCCTACTATATCTGCACCGAAGGCGAAGTGATGCAAGCTGCTGTTCCTGCCAATCTGAAACTCAGCAGTGAAGGTATCCTATGTTGGAATGAAGCCGCCCCCTCACCGGATGCTGCACTGAGTGATTTAGAATACCTGTTAGCAGAAGCACTCGAAATAAAAAAAACATTGAAGATGTCGGAAGTGCAGGAGTTGCTGGATGTTACGGATGTGTATCGGGTAATTAAAAAATTGATTGAGAAAGACTATTGCTTTATTTGGGAAGAACTGAAGCAAAAATATAAGCCGAAAACGATTCAGTATTTGCAATTACATGCCACCTATCAACAAGAAGATGCGCTTGAAAAATTACTGAACGAATGGGGATCGGCAGCACCCAAACAAATGGAAATGCTGCTCGCCTTTATACATTTACAACAAACGGAGGGCGAAGTAACCCGAACTGCCCTGTTAGAAAAATCCGGTGCCAGTGCAGCACAACTGAAAGCCCTTATAGATAAGGGTATTCTGCAACCAGAAAGAAAAATTACGAGTCGTATAGCTACCACACCCAAAAAAATTCAGCTCCCCTTCACCTTAACACCGGTGCAACAAATCGCCATAAGCAATATAGAAGCGGGATTTGAAAAAACTTCGGTTTGTTTGCTGCACGGAGTAACGGCAAGCGGAAAAACAGAAATTTATACAACCCTTACTGTTCCTGTATTACAGCGAGGAGCACAGGTATTGTATATGTTACCTGAGATTGCTTTAACGGCGCAAATTATTAGGCGTTTACAGAAGAGTTTGGGCGGATATGTTTGGGTATATCATTCCAAGTTCAGTGCCAATGAGCGCGTGGAAATCTGGAACCGAGTAAAATCAGGAGAACCGATTGTAGTGTTAGGTGCACGTTCGGCCTTATTACTGCCTTTTCAAAATTTACAATTGATTATATGCGATGAGGAACACGATGCTTCTTATAAGCAACAGGAGCCAGCACCGAGGTACCATGCCAGAGATGCCGCTATTTATCTTGCGCATCTGTCGAATGCCAAAGTGTTATTAGGTAGCGCCACTCCATCGATGGAAAGCTATTATAATGCTCAACAAAAAAAATATTCGCTCATAACATTATCAGAGCGCTACAACAATTGGGCATTGCCCGCTATAGAAATCATCGACCATAAAACGCAGGTTGCAAAAGTACCTGCCCAACGCATTATTACGCCTGCCTTACAGGAGCAGATACAATTAGCTCTTGCCAATAAGCAACAGGTAATTCTTTTTCAAAACAGAAGGGGCTATTCACCTTATCAGATTTGTAATACTTGTGGATGGATACCTACCTGCCATCAGTGTAATGTGAGTTTAACCTATCACAAATTCAAACACCAGCTGAGTTGTCATTATTGTGGCACACAATATCCGGTAGTGCAAACCTGTGCTGCTTGTGGCATGCACGATTTTAATAAAAAGAATTTCGGCACCGAAAAAGTAGAGGAACTGATAAACGAACTTTTTCCGGAAGCCAGGGTAGCACGAATGGATTTCGATTCGGTAAAGGGGAAGTATGAACATGATACGCTGATAAAATTATTTGAGCAGCATTCGATTGATATTTTAATAGGAACACAGATGGTGGTAAAGGGATTACATTTTGATGAAGTGAGTTTGGTAGGCATTATTGATGCAGATGGGTTAATGCAGTTTGCCGATTTTAGGGTGAATGAACGAGCGTTTCAGTTGATGGAACAGGTAAGTGGCCGGGCCGGCAGAAAGGAAGGGGGCGGAAAAGTGTTGGTGCAGGTAAATCAGTTGCATCATCCCGTAATTGGTTGGGTAAAGGAGCATGATTTTATAGGATTTTTTGAATTTGAAGTAGCCAAACGAAAGCAATTTGGGTATCCACCATTTACGCGATTGATTAAACTGATATGCAAGCACAAAGAAGATGCGATTGCGGCTGATGCAGCTTTGGCTTTGCAGCAAACACTGGAAAAGAAAGTGGGCTGTTGGATTTCAGCACCTGCGCAGCCACCGGTAAATAGGGTGCGCAATCAATATATATGGGAATTGCTATTAAAACTTCCTAAAACAAGTGTGCATTCACAACGCATAAAGCACACAATTCAGGAATCGATTACTTTGGTGCAACAAAGCAAATCACAATTCCGTTCGGTACGAATTTTTGCAGATGTAGACCCCGTATTTG
>CAIUKP010000051.1 GCA_903899675.1 uncultured Bacteroidota bacterium
GGTACTGGCAGCTAATATCACCACCCGACCTGTTACTTGGTACTCCATCCCATCCTCCTTCTTAACAAAAGAAACCCCCGTTGCCAAGCCCTCCGAATTGGTAATCACTTCACGCGCCATGGCATTTACAATCACATCAAGATTTCCTGTATCTGCCGCCGGTTTTACTAAAACAGAAGAAGAAGAAAAATCGCCATATACCTTACAACTTCTACCACATTGGGCACAATAAAAACAAGCACCTCTTGATTTATTAATGGGCTTTGTGAGAATTGACAAGCGCGATGGAATTACAGGAATCCCCATCCCAGTGGCTGTTTTCTTAATCATCAGCTCGTGCAAACGAGGCTTGGGAGCAGGCAGAAAAATACCATCCGGATCATTGGGCAACCCCTCATTCGATCCAAATACTCCTATCAGTTTATCAATCTTATCGTAATAAGGTTTCACATCTTCATATCCGATTGGCCAATCATCCCCTAACCCATCGATACTTCTGCGCTTAAAATCTTTAGGACCAAACCTGAGTGAGATTCTACCCCAGTGATTGGTTCTTCCCCCAATCATACGGGCACGCCACCAATCCCATTTAGCACTGCCCTCCTTCATGGTATAGGGCTCGCCATCAATTTCCCATCCCCAAAAACAACCATCAAAATCGCCAAAAGGACGATACTTGGAACTCGCCCCCCTACGAGGAGACTCCCAAGGATTTTTTAACTGCGAAGAATGAATAGCGGGGTCGTAATTGGGTCCAGCCTCAATTAAACAAACTTTTAACCCCGCATTTGCCAATACGTATGCAGCCATACCCCCGCCAGCTCCAGAACCCACAATTACCGCATCGTATTTTTTGGCTTCTTTTTTAATTTGAAGATCTCCCATATTGCAATTTTAACGTTACCGGTTTTTAAGATATGAATGTAATTAATTTACTGATTCCACGATAAAAATTTATTCAAATGGATTGAAACCCAGCTCAATACATAACCTAGGTAAAATCAAGCGTTCCAGTTCCTTCATTTGACTAATGCTCCCATAAAATTGTATGTTTTTAGCGTTATTTTTTCATTTGCGGGGTATTCGGGCACTAAAAACACCCCTAAGGTTGAACAGGATACCGAAATTTTGTCCATTTTTGCAATTACACCTATCTTCAATTTGCATGAACGGGGGAATTTATCAGTTACTTACCAACCAACAAACAGCCGGAAGGAAATCTTTCGCCGTTTTAATTGACCCCGACAAGGTGAATACAGCCATCATTAACGAACTCGTAGAGCGGGCGCTTACCTGTAAAGTAGATCATTTTTTTGTGGGGGGTAGTTTGGTAATTTCTAGTCAACTGGATAGTTGTATCAAACAAATTAAATCTTCCTGCAATATTCCGGTTACCCTGTTCCCAGGTTCCCCTTCTCAAATCAGCTCCCATGCCGATGCCCTTTTGTATTTATCGCTCATTTCGGGCAGAAACCCCGAATTACTAATCGGACAGCATGTAATCAGCGCCCCCTTTGTAAAAAAGAGCGGACTAGAAATTATTCCTACCGGTTATATGGTAATTGATGGCGGTGCACCCACCACCGTTTCGTATATCTCCAACGCGAGTCCCATACCCGCCGACAAAAACGATATTGCCATGTGTACCGCTATGGCCGGAGAAATGCTGGGTATGAAACTAATTTATATGGATGCCGGCAGCGGTGCCCGAAAGCCCATTACTGAAACTATGATAGAGCGGGTGGCTAAAAATATTTCTATCCCATTAATTGTTGGCGGCGGAATCACCGACCCCGAAAAAGCGTACCGCAATTGCAAAGCAGGTGCCGATGTAATTGTGGTGGGCAATGCCATAGAAAAAGACCCTTCCATTATGGCAGAAATCAGCGCAGCCGTGCATAGCCTGCCACTGGCCGTTTAATCCCTTTTTACTGAAATTTTCTTATTTAAGCTGCTTGGTGTCTACACGCGAAGGTGTGTCTTTGCCACTGATGATACTGCGGGCACTCAAGGCAATGGATTTAATAATCATGGCCATATTATCCATATCAAGGGTACCCACTTCATCACTGGCTTTGTGGTAATTGGGTTCATTATCCATTTTCGAAGTGCTGATGGTATGCGCAGGAACCCCTAATCGCGCCAGCGTGGCATTGTCGGAGCGATAAAATAAATTCTGGGTGGTATAGGGATCGGGATAAAAAGTAAAGCCGGTGCCTTCTAAATTTTGCTGAAGAATTTCGCCCATATTGGTTTTTTCAAATCCAGTGATATAGGCTGAATTCTTACCCCACTTACTTTCGGTGCCAATCATTTCGATATTAAACATGGCCACCACTTCATCTGGATTCATTTGTCGCGAAAAATAGGTTGCACCAAAGCCACCCACTTCCTCAGCCGTAAATGCCACAAAAATCAGCGTACGCTCATTGTTTCTTTGCTTCGAAAAATACTGGGCCAGCAACATCATAGCAGTGGTGCCTGCCGCATCATCATTGGCACCATTAAAAACAGAATCAGTTAGTACATTGCCCTGACGGTCTTTACTCATAACCCCCAGGTGATCGTAGTGCCCCGAAAAAATCACATATTCATTTGGCCTGCTTTTGCCGGGTATAATAGCTGCCACATTTTGCAACGACTGACGCGTGAAACTATGATAGGCTGCTACTGAAAAATCAACTGGCTTTGCAGATGTGAGCATAAATACCGTGCTATACTCAGATTGATAGAGTTGCGATTTAAATCGAGTAAGCATGCCAAAATTAGCAGCGTGAGAAGAATCGACTATTACACAATAATTCTTTTTTGTATTTAGGTATTTTCTCGCTTCGGTAACAAAATTTTCGCCGGCTGCAATTTGCACCATTTCATACCCCGACTGCTGATTGATTTGCAAAGTGTCTTTACAGGTAATCACTACCACATTTTTGCTATCAACTGTTCCCCCGTTTACAGTGGCTTGCAATTCCATAAATTTGGGACGCAGCATAGAGAAAGTTTGTAAGTATTGTTGGGTGCCGGGATAAGGGGCAATTTTCATTTTTGCAAACTCTTCGGCAATAAAAGCAGCTGCCTTATCTATTCCCGGCGTAAATGTTTTTCTTCCCTGCATCTCGTCGGAGGCCAATACAGACTCAATTCGCAGCACTTCTTTCGCATTAATTATTTGGTCTATTTTTTGTGCAGACACACTGAATACAACCATATTCAGCAACAACAATACCAGCAACTTTCGCATACAAAAGGGTTTGAAACTATTGAAAAGTAAACTATTACCAAATGAGCCTGTAATTATAAGCTCATCATTTCTTTAAACTTAACAGTCTGGCGCCTGCTCACTTCTACTTTTTCTCCACCCTTCAAATCTACCAGTAATCCACCATTAAAATAGGGCTCTATTTTTTCTATCCAGCGCAGGTTGATGATGTGTTTGCGGTTGGCACGGAAAAACATCCGATCGTCTAACCGCTCTTCCAATGCATTCAGCGATTTTAAGATCAGTGGCTTATGGGTTCCGAAATAAACCTTGGCGTAATTACCTACACTTTCGAATAAGCGAATCTCGCCCAGTTTCACAAACCAGCATCGTTCGCCATCTTTTACAAACACCTGATCTAATTCGGTGAGTGGCCCCCGATTGTTGGCAGCCAGGGCAGGATTATCCTTCATCATTTCTGCCTGCAACTTATTAAGGGCTTCTCCCAAGCGCTTGGGCTCGATGGGCTTGAGTAGATAGTCTAATGCATTTACTTCAAATGCTTTGATGGCATATTCATCATAGGCAGTGGTAAAAATTACCCGGGGAGCTTTTTCAACTTCCGCTAATAGTTCAAACCCATTTTTTCCGGGCATCTGAATATCCAGAAAAATTAAATCGGGATGCAACAACTCGATTTTCTCTATGCCCTCATCTACATTTGCCGCTTCCTCAATCACTTCTATTTCGGAATGAGATTGCAACAACTTTTTTAATTCATTGCGAGCCAGTCGCTCATCATCTATGATAATTGCTTTAATTGCCATATTCTTTATATTTAGCGAATTACTGAGGCACAAGGGTTGCTACCACCGGAAGCGAAATCTCTGCCCGAACTAAATTGGTATCTGCATTTTTTATTTGAAAAGAAGCTTTTTCTCCATACATCAATTGCAATCGGTGCTGGGTGCTGTCTAAACCAAACCCCCCAGAGGAAGCTGCATTTGCGGTATTTTTTATAGGTAGTACGTTTTGCTGTATGTTGCCGGTATTTTCTACAATCAACACATGGCGATTACCGCGATTATCGGAAATAATCCGAACCAAGCCCCCATTTTTTTCTTTGCTGATTCCATGCTTGATGGCATTTTCTACCAGGGTTTGCAACATCATGGGAGGTACGGGCTGATCCAGCGTATCTTCATCAATCTCATACGCTACCTGCAGCCTGTCTTCGAAACGAATTTGCTCTAAAGCGAGATAATCTTTTACTATGTCTAACTCTTTTTCCAGGGTAATGGTCTCTGCCTTTTCCATCTGCATGCTGCTGCGCAGGATATTACTCAATTCGGTAATGGCCGTTCTTGCCCTTGCAGGATTTTCATCCACCAATGCCCGAATACTGTTGAGTGCATTAAAAATAAAGTGCGGATTGATATGCGACTTGATGGTTTTTAGTTCCAATTCTTTTACCAGACTTTGCAGCTTAACCCGCTGTATCTCATTTACAGAACCCAAATCGATATAATGCCAGATATAATAAATAGAAGCCCAAACAATAATCAGCGGCGAATCAAAAATTAGGTTGAAAATAAAACGGGTATTTACCGAAACCTTTGTGGCAGGTTCGTACAACCGTAACCATTCTACCGCTGTGCTATTGGCCAAATTAAATAACAAAATTGCCCCGAGAATGGTTAACACATGCAACCACCAGTTTCGTGCAGTGATGGGGGGACGCAATTCGAGCCGTACAATCATTTCTCGCAGCAAATGGGTACACAACACCCCAAAAAATATGGTAATCGCAATCCGGGGATACAGAATATCGTTCGTTTTATTATTGAAAATAAAAGCAAAAAACATCAATGCAAGTCCCCAAAATAGCCAACCCCCTAACTGACAAGTCCAGTATAAAGTATTTCTCCTGCGCATACTTACAAATATAATTGTTCAAAAAGGGTAAAAGCACGGGATTAAGGATTAGTGGTTAAATAATCGGGTGTAGGGCAGAAATCCGCCTACGATTGTGTTGAACATTCTGCAAGAAATGGTTGTTTAGTAAGGTATGCAGACCTATAACATAAATTAATTATAGCATATGTCTGATAGCACACTCAAGGATAATGCTTATTTTTACAGCTTAAACCCGGTTACATGACCATCACTCCCGGCCCACTTTTAGCACAAATCAATCACCCCGACGATCTGAAAAAAATTTCTAGGGAGCAGTTGAACCAAGTTTGCCAGGAACTTCGGCAATTTATTATTGATGTAGTAAGTGTGCATGGTGGTCATTTTGCGGCAAGTTTGGGTGTGGTAGAATTATCCGTTGCCCTGCACTATGCCTTCCAAACTCCCTACGATCAGTTGGTTTGGGATGTTGGTCACCAAGCGTATGGACATAAAATTTTAACCGGTCGCAGAGATCAATTTGTTACCAACCGAAAATACAAGGGGCTCAGTGGTTTTCCTAAGAGGAGTGAAAGTGAATACGATACTTTTGGTGTTGGCCATTCCTCCACTTCCATTTCAGCAGCCCTGGGGATGTCCATTGCGGCTAAATACAAAGGCGAAAATAGAAAGTCGGTGGCAGTTATCGGAGATGGCTCCATGACGGCCGGTATGGCATTTGAAGCCATGAATCATGCCGGGGTTGCCGACAGCGATTTGCTGATTATTTTGAATGATAATTGCATGAGCATCGACCCCAATGTGGGTGCTTTAAAAGAATACTTAACCGATATCAGCACTTCGCCCACCTACAATAAAGTGCGCGACGAAGTTTGGAACCTGATGGGTAAGCTGCCGGTAGGCGAACACTTTAGTAAAGCCATGGCAAGCAAGTTAGAAGCCGGCTTAAAAGGCCTCGTAAGTAATAGCAGTAACCTGTTCGAAGCCCTGAAGCTGCGGTATTTTGGTCCGATAGACGGTCATAATATTACCAAATTGGTTGACACCCTCAAAGACCTTCGCGAGATTCCAGGTCCTAAGTTATTGCACATCGTAACAACCAAAGGAAAAGGATATGCCCTGGCAGAAAAAGACCAAACCAAATGGCATGCACCCGGATTATTTGATAAAGTAACCGGAGAAATATTCCGCAAAACCATTAAAGCTCCGCAGCCCCCTAAATACCAGGATGTGTTTGGACATACCCTGGTTGAGTTGGCAGAGCAAAATCCGGCAGTGATGGGCATTACGCCTGCCATGCCGAGTGGTTCTTCGTTGAAAATTATGATGGAAAAAATGCCCAATCGGGCGTTTGATGTGGGCATCTGCGAACAGCACGCTGTTACCGTAAGTGCCGGTTTAGCCACACAGGGGTTGCGGGTATTTTGCAATATCTACTCTTCCTTTATTCAAAGAGGATACGATCAGGTAGTGCACGATGTAGCCATACAGAAATTACCGGTAGTGTTTTGTTTAGATAGGGCAGGATTAGTTGGGGAAGATGGACCAACTCACCATGGTTGTTATGATATTGCTTTTCTGCGTTGTATTCCGCATATGATTATCAGTGCGCCTATGAATGAGCAAGAACTGCGTAACCTGATGTACACCGCCCAATTAGAAAGTAACCAGCTGCCTTTTGTAATCCGCTACCCACGTGGAGAAGGCGTTATGCCAGAATGGAGAACTCCTTTCGAAGCCATTGAAATAGGTACGGGTAGAAAACTGAAAAACGGCGCCGATGTTGCCATCCTTTCATTAGGCCACCCGGGTAATTTTGCACAGGCAGCCATTCGCCAATTGCGCACACGCGGTATCGATCCAGCCCATTATGATATGCGCTTTGTAAAGCCCCTCGACGAAGAGATGCTACATGAAGTGTTTTCGAGTTATAGCAAAGTAGTTACCGTAGAAGATGGCACTGTGGTAGGCGGATTCGGCTCGGCTGTGCTTGA
The DNA here is from genome assembly GCA_903899675.1 of uncultured Bacteroidota bacterium. Classification (GTDB taxonomy): domain Bacteria; phylum Bacteroidota; class Bacteroidia; order Chitinophagales; family Chitinophagaceae; genus Sediminibacterium. The sequence goes on from CAIUKP010000051.1 coordinate 7,108, forward strand.
ATTTATGAATGCCCACCGCTATAAGGCAGAAATCACCATTTTAGGAATCCCCGACAGACTGGTAGAACATGGCACCCCGAAAGAATTGCACCGCGAATGTGATTATGATGCGCAGGCAATTGAGGAAGCTGTGTTGGCAATGATAAAAGATAAAGTAACTGTTATTGCCGGTTAACCTGAACTCAGTTTATTCAGCGGTTTCTGTAGTTTCCGTTATTGCTTCAGCAGGATTGGCATCAATACCTTCTGCTTCGATATCGGCCAGCCGATTTTCATTCCACTCAACAATAAAATTGTTCATGCCCTGACCCACACTAAGCCGCATGTACTTTTGCTGAGCAAGTTCCAGAATTGATAGGAATAAGAAAATGGCGTGAATTTTATTATCACAAATTTCAAACACCTTCTCAAAAGAAACCGTTTTCTCCTGCTCCAGCATATGCAGCATGTAATCACGGCTGCCCTCCATGGTATAATTGTAGGGCACAACGGTATGCACGGGTTTATTCTGACGTTCCTGCAGCCGAAGCATCACTTTTTCAAAGGATTTCATCAGCTTGAACAGGGTAATATTCTGAATTTCCGTGCCTTCCGAAGCTTCCTCACCCAGTAGGGCAATTTCTCGTTGCAGATTGCCCCGCTTAATCATCAGCATCCGCTCCGCTTCCATCTCGGCCATTTTGATGGCGGCTTCCTTGAATTTTTTATACTCAAGAATCTTATCTATCAGCTCTTGCCTTGGGTCGATTTCATTACCAGAAGCATCCAGCTCCTTGCGTGGTAGCAGCAGCCGGGCTTTGATACGCATCAGTGTAGAAACAAATAAGATAAACTCGCTGCTCAGCTCTATATTCAACTTTTCACCCTGGTGGATAAAAGTCAAAAAATCATTGATGATTTTGGTAATGGGAATATTATAAATATCCAGCTCATCTCGCTCAATAAAGAATAAAAGCAGGTCGAAAGGCCCCTCAAACTGTTCTAATTTAATCTGATAACTCGATTGATTCACAACACTACAATTTAGGCACAAAGAAAATTGAAAAACGGCAATAAAAAACCAGGTAGATAAGCAA
>CAIUKP010000052.1 GCA_903899675.1 uncultured Bacteroidota bacterium
AGCCAGCATATATTTATAAAGGGGATAATTTTTTAATTCATAATTTTATTCGTGGAGAACAAACAAAGGCCTATATAGATTCATTTGTAGAAAAAATAAGGGAAAAAAACTTTCCTCCTAGCTACGTGGATCACTCTTATACTTTTTACGAATATTCCTCTACAACTAACAATGAATACATTAAATTAAACCCGGACGACTTGGACACGGATGACATCGTTTATCAATATATATTTACAAAAAATGGATTGCTATCTTTCCGTGAATATAAAAACGGATATCAAATAAATGAATAGATATGATGTAGATGTAATGCATATAAAAATTTGAAATAGATCCAGAAGTTATTTCTTTATCGCCAGGAAAAATTTTGGCAGGTTAAAAAGAAAAGCACACTCTACTTAACATAAGAATAACTATAAACACAATAACTTGATTTCCCTTCTCCGCATTAGTCTCCGTAACGATAGTGAAGGGACTATGCGGTTCGGAGGAATAATCTACACAATTTGCAGGATATTATTTTACTGGGAAACAAGGTATCTGTGATATTGTTACATAAATTGAATTAGCCGAAATTGACTTGTGTATATGATGCAGCAATGAATTTAATTAACTGATGTTGATTTGAACTCCGAAGCGCATAGTAAGCCTCTGGCGTACTATGCGATGAAGGAAAAATTATTACACCAATTTAAATGACTCCATAAACTTGGTAGTAAAGTTCCCTTTGCGAAAATCTTCGTTTTTCATGAGTTGTAAATGAAAAGGAATGGTAGTTTTTACTCCCTCAATCACATATTCACTCAACGCCCGATACATGGTATCAATGGCTTCTTCGCGGGTTTGGGCTACGGTAATTAGTTTCCCAATCATAGAATCATAGTAGGGCGGAATAACATAGCCTGCATATACATGACTATCTACCCGAACGCCATGACCACCGGGGGTATGTAACACTGTAATTTTTCCGGGTGAAGGACGAAAATCATTATAGGGATCTTCGGCATTAATGCGGCACTCGATGGCGTGCAGTTGGGGCTCGTAATTTTTTCCAGAAATTTTTTCTCCGCAAGCAATTTTAATTTGTTCTTTAATCAGGTCGTAACTAACTACTTCTTCGGTTACACAGTGTTCTACCTGAATTCGGGTATTCATTTCCATGAAATAAAAATTCCGGTGCTTATCAACCAGAAATTCTATGGTACCAACACTCTCGTAATTGATGGCTGAAGCGGCTTTAATGGCTGCTTCCCCCATTTTTCTTCTCAACTCGGGCGTCATAAAAGGAGAAGGAGATTCTTCTACCAGTTTCTGATGTCTGCGTTGTATAGAACAATCTCTTTCACTCAGATGGCATACATTACCGTATTGATCACCGGCAACCTGAATTTCTATATGGCGGGGTTCTTCTACAAACTTCTCCATGTAGATACCATCATTCTTAAAGGAAGCTGCCGCTTCGGTTTTGGCAGTGGTATAGGCTTTCTCCATATCCTCTTCTTTCCATACTACCCGCATCCCTTTTCCGCCACCACCGGCTGTTGCTTTTAATATTACCGGATAGCCCACTTCTTTTGCCATCTTGTTGGCCTGCTCTATACTCTCCAATAATCCCTCTCCCCCGGGCACTACCGGAACCCCAGCTTTTATCATCGTTTCTTTCGCCGTAATCTTATCCCCCATCTTGCTAATCATTTCGGGGGTAGGACCAATAAATTTAATGCCGTGATCGGCACAAATCTGCGAGAAGCGAGCATTCTCTGCCAAAAACCCATATCCTGGATGTACGGCATCTGCGTTGGTAATTTCAGCTGCAGCCATGATGTGGGGAATATTTAAATAAGAATCTACACTGGCAGGTTTTCCAATACAAACGGCTTCATCGGCAAACTTTACGTGTAAACTATCCCGATCTGCGGTTGAAAAAACTGCTACGGTTTTTATGCCCATTTCCCGGCAGGTTCGAATAATCCGTAAGGCAATTTCTCCCCGGTTGGCAATTAATATTTTTTTAAACATATTAAATATTTTTTATGCGAAAGGTTCTTTGGTTTTCTTCCACCACATGTAAACTAAAAGGTACTGCAACAAACTTAGGCAGTAGGATCTACTAAAAACAGGGGCTGGTCGAATTCTACCGGACTGGCATCCTCCACCAATACTTTTACTATGGTTCCGGATATTTCACACTCAATCTCATTGAATAATTTCATTGCCTCAATAATGCAGAGTACTTTTCCGGGAGCCACTGCCTGTCCCACATCTGCCAACGCAGGCTTATCAGGGGAAGTACGGCGGTAAAATGTGCCAATCATTGGGCTTTTTACAGTAATCAGTTTATCAGCAACCGGGGTTGCAGCAGGAGCAGCCGGAGTGGCAGGTGGCGCTGAAACGGGAGGGGATTGTTGCGGAGGGGGTGCAGTATGATAAATTTGGTGGGTGGGAGCAGGAATATGCGTAACAACCGGCTCTTCTTTTTGGCGGATAGTTACCTTGCCATCTTTATCTTCAATACTGATTTCGCCTATGTTACTCTTGTTAACAATTTTAATCAGTTCGTGAATTTGTTTCAAGTCCATGTTTAGCAATTTTAGGGGTAAAATCGGGGGTTTTTGGTCAAATAGGGGGGCAAAATAGCCTTTTTTTGATTAAAATTGGCTTTTTCTTTGAAAAACGAAAAAATGAAATGTTGTTCAAAAATTGAAAAAATATGGCTAAAAACTTATTAAAAGGCTAAAAAAAGCCCCAAAATGGGGCTTTATAAATTAGTTGATATTTATAAAAGAGATTATTCTTTCCCTTCTTTTACTCTTTCCACATAAGAACCGTCTTTGGTATTTACGCGGATAAGTTCACCATCCTCTACAAACAGGGGCACCATAACGGTAGCACCGGTTTCTACTGAAGCAGCCTTTAGGGCACGGGTGGCGGTATCGCCGCGGAGGCCGGGTTCGCAATAAGTAATCTTCAACACTATTTTTTCGGGCAGTTCTGCTCCAATGGGTTGTTCGGTTTCTGTATTGATAAATACAAATACTTCCGAGCCATCTTTCAGAAATTGGGGGGCATCAATCATTTCTTCTGCCAATGTAATCTGCTCAAAAGTTTCATTATTCATTAGATTGAAGCCGCTATCGTCTTTATACAGAAATTGAAAAGCTTTCTTTTCAACCCGAACCGGGTAAATGTTTTCGCCACTGTTCCAGGTTTTTTCAATGGAGCGCTTGTTATCAACCCCTTTTAATTTTGCCCATACTTTGGCGGCTGCCCGGGCTGTTTTATTTTCCCCGAACTCTACAACAGCATAAAGGCTGCCGTCTAACTTCAGAATCATTCCGCGACTGATATCGGATGTTGTTGCCATATAATAGTTTTTTATTACTAAAGTGCCGCAAAAGTAGGCAAAGGCACTGAAATTATCCCTTTTGCCATAAAATATATGTTGCACTGCCTAGGCCCTCTTTTGGAAAGAAACCTGACAAAAAGGACGATTTTTTAACATTTTAGTATAAACAGGCTGCATTATTTCTCGGGGGCGTATCTCGATATATACAAAATCCATACCTATGAAAAAATTATTAACCCTCCTGATGCTTTTTGTAAGCCTGGCCCTACAGACCCAATTGTTGGCACAGGGCTTTATTGTAAAAGGGACAGTTACTGATGATAATAAACGACCCATTGTGGGAAAAACCGTTTACATCAGTTCAGAATCAACCGTATCCGGATGCAATATCCAGCGGAAAGTAGTTACCAATAATAACGGCTATTATATTGATTCTATCAATTGTTCGGGCGAAATCAAATACATCAATGTACAAACAGCCGATTGTAATAATCGGTTATTTTTACATCGGATGGTGCCGGGTAGTACTCGGGTGATTGAAAGCAATTTTGTTATTTGCAGCACTCCGGCAACCTTGGCCTGCAGAGCAGCTTTTCAATTTACCCCTGCCACAAATTCTCCGGCAACTTTAGTGCCCTTCAGCTTTTTATTTACCAGTGGCAACAGTGAAGTGCCTTCAGGCGACAGTATCGTATCCAGAACTTGGATGTTTGGCGATAGAACCTTGCTTGTATCCGGAAACGAAGTAAATATCCGGCATACATTCCCTGGCCCGGGAACTTATCAGGTTACGTTATATATCAAAACACTGAAAGGATGTGAAAGTAAAATCACCAACTCAGTAGTGGTTAAAGAACAACCTTGCACCATCAATACCAAAGTGTTTATCAAGAGACAGGCGGATCGTTATTTTCAGTTCAGCTCAGTAGAAGACAATCTGGCTCCGGGCGATACCATTATTAAAAGAAGCTGGAATTTTGGAGATGGCAGTGTTCTGGAAGGTAATGAAATCAGTCCTGTAAAGAAATACGCCGATACGGGCAGCTTTAAAGTGTGCTTGCAATTCAAAACCAAATATGGTTGTTATGGAGAATCCTGCTTATCTGTTCGCGTAAAAGATAGTTTGCTGGTGAATACATCTTGCAAAGCGTTCTTTACAGTTCAAAGTGAGGTGTTAACGGTATTTGTAAACAGCAATGGATCTTTACCAGGCAGCTTTAACAATGGAAGAAAAGATAGTATTATCAGCAGAACCTGGTATATCAATGATAGTTTAGTAGAACAGTTTACCACGCCCAATCCGGTAGATTTCAGAAAAACCTTTACCCAAGCCGGCACGTACACCATTACGCTGGTAATTAAAACAGCCGGTGGTTGCGTAAGCAAATACGCACAAACCATTACATTACAAGGGCAGACCTGTAATTTGAGTACAAAAGTAGTAGTACGTAAAAACAGTGGTTTACAATATGTATTTGGTCGTCAATTTACCAATACCCTTCCTGGAGACAGTATCATCAGCACAAGCTGGAAATTTGGCGATGGCAGTTCTCTGGATGGAAATGTAGAAAACCCTTATAAAGAATTCAAACAAGCCGGAAAATATACCATCTGTGCGGTTTCAAAAACGCAAAAGGGTTGTGTTAGTGAGGCATGTATTACTATTGAGGCAAAAGATTCTGTAATCATCCCTACCGATTGCAAAGCCTATTTCACTTACGATGTGAAAGATTTGGTTGTATATGTAAATAGTGCCAGTTCAATAGCTTCTTCGGGTGCAGTAGGAACACAGGCAGACAGTATTGTTAGCCGCATCTGGTATTTTGGCGATACGGTTCGCTATCCGGTTGCCGGCAATCAAACCGAAATGAAGTACGCCTTTACCAAACCAGGCACTTATCCGGTAATCCTTTATATCAAAACCCGTTTAGGTTGTGAAAGCAAATACGTTGCTTATGTGGTGATTCCTCCGGTTGAATGTCGCTTTGAAACAAAAATCGGTGTGGGCAAACATGTTGGATTGGTATATGAATTTCTAAATACAGCCCAAAATCTTCCTTCCGGAGATTCAATTGTAAAACGCAGCTGGAATTTTGGAGATGGCACTTCTATTGATGGAAATAACGCCGCTCCCATTAAATTGTACACAAAGCCCGGAAAATATACAGTTTGTCTGGTTGCAAAATCGCTCAGAGGATGTATCAGTGAAAATTGCATGGATGTAATTATTACTGACTCAACCCTACAACCCTCTACTTGCAAAGCAAGTGTTAGTTATCGGATTAGTGGCAACATTGTTTACTTCAATAGCAGTGCCTCTGTTGCTTCAGCGAATGGAATCAATAGCTTGGTTTTAGATTCAATTGTAAGCAGAACCTGGTATTTCGGAGATAATGCTGCTGGAACACCCGGCTTATCTGGAAATGAAGTAGAGACCAAGCGTGAGTATCTTAAACCTGGAACATATACAGCCTACCTGGTTATTAAAACAAAAGCTGGTTGTGAAAGCAAATTTTCGGTAACTTTTGTTATAGGAACTCAAACACCGGCTTGTAATGTAGTTGCTGATTTTAAATTTGAGCAAGCGGGAAACAATAAAATTCAATTTGCCAGCGGTATTAGTGGGGCTGCAACCACTGATTCTATCGTTCAGCGTATCTGGAGTTTTGGCGACAATTCGATAGTGACCGGCAATGTGGTAAATCCTTTAAAAGAATATCGCCTACCCGGTAGCTATAAAGTTTGCTTGCAGATAAAAACAGGCCAGGGATGTAAAGCGGAGGTTTGTAAGGAGGTGAAATTGGCAGACACATTAAATACCCCTTCTACCAATATTACTTATATCAAATTAATCACCATCAACCCTAATCCGGTTCAGAGCAAAATGGCAGTTACTGTTTGGAGCAAACTTCCGGATATGCCTACTGAATTTACCATCTATGATGTGAACGGAAATCCTAAAATGAGTTTCAAACAAACGCTTACACAAGGAAATAATACCCTCGAGATTTATGCCGAACGGCTTACCCCGGGATTATACTTCTTACGTGTTGCGAATGCCTACGGAAAAGATAGTATGCAGTTTTATAAACAATAGTCACTTCCCCCCCAATGCAAGGCCTGCCGGTTCATATTCCGGCGGGCCTTTTTGCTTATTTGGCCGCTGACAGCCACGAAAACTGGGAATCTTTCTGAATAATCATAATACCAATCCGGTTTTCACTTATTTTTGCGGCGAACATTAAGCAAATTTCAACATGTCAGTACTGGTAAATAAGCATTCAAAAATCATTGTTCAGGGTTTCACCGGAACAGAAGGCACATTTCACGCCACACAAATGATTGAATATGGCACCAACGTTGTAGGTGGTGTTACCCCCAATAAGGGTGGTACTACCCATCTTGACAGACCTGTTTTCAACACAGTTGCGGATGCTGTGGCTGCCACAGGTGCTGATGTTAGTATCATTTTTGTTCCACCTGCTTTTGCTGCGGATGCTATTATGGAAGCTGCCGATGCGGGCATACAACTGGTTGTATGTATAACGGAAGGTATTCCGGTACAAGACATGGTGAAAGTGAAAAATGTGCTACAAACCTCTCAAACCCGCTTAATTGGACCCAATTGCCCCGGCGTTATTACGGCTGGGGAGGCTAAAGTAGGTATCATGCCCGGATTTATTTTCAAACCCGGACGCATTGGTATCGTTTCTAAAAGCGGAACCCTTACCTATGAAGCGGCGGATCAGGTTGTAAAAGCAGGTATGGGTATTACCACTGCCATTGGAATTGGCGGAGACCCCATTATTGGAACTCCCACCCGGGATGCGGTTGAATTGCTGATGAACGACCCCGAAACAGAAGGAATTATTATGATAGGCGAAATTGGTGGAAGCATGGAAGCCGAAGCTGCCCAATGGATTAAAGATAATAACCGCAAACCGGTAGTTGGATTTATTGCCGGACAAACCGCCCCCCCCGGTCGCAGAATGGGCCATGCCGGTGCTATTATTGGAGGTGCAGATGATACCGCGGCCGCCAAGATGAAAATTATGGAAGCCTGCGGCATTCATGTAGTTGCTAGTCCTGCCGATATTGGTAAAACCATGGCACGAGTATTAGGAAAATAAGTTTAAAAATAGTAAACCGCTCGCCCCCCCCTCGAGCGGTTTTTTTATTAGTTGTTCTGGCATGTTAAATTATGCCGGTCCTTATGAAATTTCAGTACCTTTTCATCTATAGTATATACCGTTCAACTGATGAAGTATGCGTAAATTACTAGGGTTATTGCTATTGCTTGTTCCAGCCCTTTCACAAAATGCACTGGCTCAACAGGTAGATACCAGTTTTAGCCGGGAATGGCTGGATATTGATACTACCCTATCAATCAATCAATTACCTCGAACGGCTTTAGATAAAGTAAATCAGCTTTACCAAAAAGCACTTAAAGCCAATTTGGGTCCCCAACAACTTAAGTGTATCCTGTACAAAATGACGCTCGAAGAACTTGTGAATGAGCGTGTTGACCTTTCAGCTATCCGTGTACTGAACAAAGAAATTGAACTACAGAAAGACCCACTCACCCGAATGGTATTGCATACCCTACTTGCTAAACAATTGTTCATATATTATGAAGATAATAGATGGACTATCCAAAATAGAAACCAGCAGGGGGTTGCGCCAGCTTCGGGAGACATCAGCCGATGGGGCAGTAATGATTTTGAAAATGCTATTCGACTGGCCTATAAAAAAGCACTTCTACAACCCGCCTTACTCAAGCCGATGCCAGTATCCGCTATTAAAGCGATTGTTATACCCGGAACAGGACCTGTTCAACCCGATAATTGGTGGGAACTGATTCTGCTGGAAAAAATAGCGTATTTCAAAAATCCCGTGCCCCGAAATCCATTGATTGTTTCAGGAAAAGATTATTTACCAAACGCTTTTACAGATCCAGAAGCATTTGTAAAAATTAGTTTCCCGCAAAAAGATTCGAGTAGTGAAGTTACTGTGCTAAAAGATTACCAACTGCTGATTCAGTCAGCGCTGGATAAAAAGCAAGTGGAAAAATTAGTGGGATTACAGATTGATAAAATTACCTGGGCCTGGGGAGAACTTACGCCGCAAGAAAAATACCAAACTGCTTACCAGCAGGCATTGTTCGCTGTAATACTCAAATATCCCGATCAGACAGCTACCCTGCAAGCCTATTATCTGCAGGCTGAGCAGGAACTGCAAGTAGAAAAAAACGATGAACTTTCTACTAACCGAAAGAATGGATATCTGGCAGCTGAGCAATTACTTACCCAGGCATTGAACAAATCTACCCGCACTTTGCCCGAAACCGATGCAATTAAAAAATTACTGGCAACTATCCAACAACCTAAGCTCCGCATACAAACTGAGTCGGTATATCTTCCAAATCAACCCATCCTGAGCCTTGTAAACTATACGAATACCCCCAGGGTTTATTTTAGCATAGTTTCTCTCAATATGAATGAATGGGAAAAGTATGCTGCCGATAACAAAGAAACAGATGGTGCCTTATTAAAAAAGGTAGCTATTCAAGAAAAAAAATGGGAATTACCGGCTAGTAGCGATAGAAGAAATCATTCAACCGAAGTAATGATTAATCCGCTGTCGCCCGGTAAATATGCCATTATCGCTTCCAGCATGCTGGATCTGAATAACAATGAATGTGTAATTAGTGTATCTACGTTTCAGGTATCAGCCATTGCTGCCCTGCAACAAAATAACCAATGGCTTGCCGTTAACCGTTCCAATGGAGAGCCGCTGGCCAATGCTGATTTTCAATTTTACTCCTCCTCCTGGTCTTCTAAAGGAAAAGTTTATCAACGATTACAATCTGCCAAGGGCAAAGCTGATGCAAATGGACAATTCAAATTAGATAATAAAACAGGAAATATCGGGGGCGTAAGTATCCGAAGCGGACAGGATGAGCTATTTGTTGGGGATATTTACAACAATATAGAACCTTCTTTCAGAGAAAATGCGAAGGAATTAGAAGCAAACATTGAGCAATTTATCTTACTTACTGATCGGTCTATCTATCGGCCCGGACAAACCGTATTTTGGAAGGCTATAAAATATCTTGAAAACAAAAATAGCCAATCATCGAAGGTAGCTGCTGAAGGCACTTCGCTCACCTTATACCTAAGAGATCCCAATAATCAGATTATTGACTCTATCACAGGCAGTCTCAATTCATTCGGCTCATGCAGTGGTCAATTCCGTTTGCCCCGCAACCGCATCAATGGCACATTCAGGTTAGATGTTGAGGGACAAAGAAAGCATACCGTGAGCATTCAGGTAGAAGAATACAAGAGACCAAAATTTACTATTGAATGGAACAAACAGAAAGCTAATTATGGTATGCAGGATTCCATATCTGTAATTGGGAAAGCGGTTGCCTTTGCGGGGTATAATGTAGGAAAAGCAATCGTGAAATATCAGGTAATTCGGCAGGAAAGATATATTCCTTATTATAGATCATCCGAAAGGAATAGCATGAACCGAACGGAGATTGTAAGCGGAAATCTGGAAACAGATGCAACTGGCAATTTTAAGATCTCATTCAAGCCCGTGGCAGATCCAGAAGATGTTTCGGATGAAAATCAATTTTACACCTATGAAATCACCGCAAGTATTACTGATATTGGAGGTGAAACACAAACAGGCACTACATCGCTTCCGGTAAGCAGAAGATCCGTTTTTGCCAATTGGCAATTACCGAATATTTTAACGGAAAAGGAATGGAAAAAAGCACAACTATTTACTACCAATCTCTCAAATGAATTTTCGCCCACTTCATTAACCGTTCGTGTAGATGCTTTACAGGCACCCGACAAATTACTGAGAGAACGATATTGGGCATTACCGGATCAATACGTTATGAGTGAACAGGAATTCAAAACTAATTTTCCGAATGATGTGTATAGAAACGAAAATGAACCTGAAAACTGGCCTGTATTACAAGCTATTTCAACGAATAATTTTATCAGTCAGCCGAATGGAAAAAATCCGGTAACGGAGCAAAAACTGAGTGCTGGTTATTATCGAATAACAACTACTTATTTTGATAGTACCAGCGGTAAAACCATACAGGATATACAGCATACACGACTGGTTCAAAACCATCAACAAGCGGCTACTACTGCACAACTACCCTATACATTTCAAGTGAACCAAGAAGTTTTTGTAGGAGATACCCTCCGGGCTTTTCTGTTTGCCGGCAAAAGCACTTTATTGCATAGTTTTCAATTATCTCCGGCTACCGACACCATCATTCTAGAAAAGAAACTAATAAAAGAGGGAATTGACCCCTTTTCGGTAAAAGCAGCAATGCCGGGTACCTATCAATATCATACCTGCTACATCAACAACAATCGGGTGTTTGAACATACATTTGAATGGACCATTCTACCGGTCCCACATCCGCTTACTATAAAAACGACTTCATTTCGGGATCGTTTGATACCGGGTAAACAAGAAAAATGGACGCTGGAGATAATTGACTCATCCAATCGACAAGCGCCGGCAGAGTTGGTGAGTACTCTGTATGATGCCTCGCTCGATCAGTTTAGGTTACACCAATGGTATCTTCCCAAAACCCAACTACCCGGCATCTACTCGTTATCTTTTGATTATGCACATAATTTCAGATCAGAAGATTCCTATGTATATTATGAACCGGAAATTGGTAATGCATATTTCCCAATCCCAACTTCTTCCCGACTGGCAGAAGATGCCTATGAATTGTATAATCAGAATAGAGATAGACGTGTAAATGGACAAAGGTATGTTTTACCTGTTTTTCAAATTTCCAGGAAACAAATAAATGGAGCATCGGACGTAATGATGATGTACGACGGCAGTCCAGCTAGCAATCCTGCATTCGAGAATATGGCAGACTCGATGGTAACCAAAAGATATTCTTCCACCGCTTCCGTTCAAGTTTCCTTTAAATCCCTTGATAAAGAAAACCTAGGTTCAATAAAAAAGATAACTGAATTTTCCGCATTTGAAGCCAGAAAGAATTTATCAGAAACCGGCTTTTTTTTACCGCATGTGTATGCAAATGAAAAGGGAGTTTATTCTATCGAATTCACGGTTCCGGAATCTTTAACTAAATGGAAATGGTTGAACTGGGCGCATACCCGGGATATGTCGGTGGGACTACTACAAAAAGAGGTGTTTACCCAAAAGCCCCTGATGGTTATTCCGCAGCTGCCCAGATTTTTACGGGAAGGCGATCAACTGGAACTGAGTGCACAAATTGCCAATCCAGGTGACAGTGAATTAACAGGTCAGGTGATGTTAGAATTGATAGATGGAGATACC
>CAIUKP010000053.1 GCA_903899675.1 uncultured Bacteroidota bacterium
AGCCCACCCACCACCCGACAAGTGGACAGCTGAAAGAAATGTTAATAATTATTGGTTAAAAAAATTGTCGTGACGAATTTTAGTAGTAAATTTGGACAAAATTTGTCAAAGCATAAAATGTCCAAGATAAATAACACATCGTTCGGAGAATACATCAAGCAATTAAGGGAGGACAAACATCTTCCTTTAAGAAAAATTGCTGCTGAACTTGACATTGACACTTCAACTCTGAGTAAAATAGAGAAGAACGAAAGAAATGCAAGTGATCAAATAATTGAACGACTTTCTGAAATATTTGAAATAGACAAAGGAGAAATGAAAGTTCGTTACTTAAGTGATAAAATCACATACCAACTTTTAGAGGAAGAAGATGGACTTGAAATCTTGAAAGTTGCCGAACAAAAAATAAAATACCATAAGAAAAATGATAAGCACTAAAACAATTCAATACAAGTTGCCAAAGGAATCTTTAATGCTTGTCCAAGAACCGCAGATAAGATTATTTGAGGAAGAGTTTAAAATATCTACCAAAAAAGAGTTTATCGGGATAGACTTCAATCAGCGTGGTTATACAGTCAACGATAAAGTTGATTTGATAATTGACAGTAAAATTCAAACGATTGGATTCTTTTCAGGGGCAGGAGGTCTTGATATTGGTTCTCAACTTGCTGGAGCGAAAGTGATTTCTAGTCTAGATTTTGACAGAGATAGTGTGGCAACAATGAAAGCAAACAAATATTTCGGCCACTCTGCTCACTTACACAAGGACATTAAAGAAATGTATGCCAAGGATTATAAAAAAATATTAAAGGTAAATAACCCTGAAAAATTAATCCTTGTTGGTGGTCCTCCTTGTCAACCATTTTCAAAGGCAGGTTATTGGGTGACACATAAAAATAGACTTGGAAGCGAAGACCCAAGAAATATGATTGGGCAATACTTAAGAATAGTTGAAGAACTTCAGCCAGACGGATTCTTGCTTGAAAATGTAGAAAGCCTTTTGCATCCAAAAAACGCACAAGCTGTAACAGACTTAAAAGAAGCAATAGATAAGTTGGGTTATAAATTCATTGTTTATCGTGCTGACGCTTTAGATTTTGGTGTACCACAAAAAAGAAAAAGAGTATTCTTTATTGCTTCAAGAAAAGGCATTGTGGGAGAACCAATAAAAACTCACGGTGATGAATTAGAAATATTAGTTAATAAAAATTTATTACCACACGAAAGAGTTATTGATTGGATTGGGAAATTTGATTCAGATAAATACTTTGAAGCAGAAGAATTAACTACAGGAAAAACTTATGATGAAGAATTAAAGCAAATACCACCCGGACAAAATTATTTTGCTTTAACTGAAAGAAGCGGACATCCAAACCCAAAATTTGAAGCAAATAAGCGATTTTGGAATTTTCTCTTAAAACTCCATCCAAATCAACCATCTTGGACTATTGCTGCTCAACCCGGCCCTTGGGTTGGTCCGTTTCATTGGAATAATAGAAGATTAAGAGTTCCTGAAAGTGCGGCTATCCAAACATTCCCTGAAGACTACCATTTTGTAGGAACTAGACGCTCAATACAAAAACAAATTGGCAACGCTGTGCCATCTCTATTAGGCAAAGCAATCGTTAAACATTTAATTTTTAATATTTAATGAAGCCAAAAATTGTAAGTGTATTTTCAGGAGTTGGTGGTATTGATTTTGGATTTGAAAAAGCAGGATTTGAAACAGTTTTTGCATCTGATATTTGGAATAAAGCTTGCGAATCATTGAAAGCCAACTTTCCAAATTCAGAGATAGTTTGTGACACAATTGAGAATGTTGATTTTAAAAAAATTAAAAAGAAGCACAAAGTCATTGATGGTTTAGTAGGAGGTCCTCCTTGCCCTCCATTCTCAAAATCTCGATTTTATCGTAAAGAAAAAGAAAGAGGTATTGATGATGAAGATGGTTTTATGACAGTTTCAAATTACTTTAGAGCAGTTGAAGAATTGAATCCAAAGTTTTTCTTTTTCGAAAATGTCCACGGATTTTTTTTTAAACCACATCAGACAGCTTTGGAATTGGTCGAAAAAGAAAGTGAAAGACTAAGCTATAAAATATTTCACAATGTTCTTAATGCTGCTGACTTCGGTGTTCCTCAAACAAGACAACGTTTTATTTGCATTGGTGTAAAGAAAACAATGGAGGACTTTAAATTTCCTATGCAAACGCATTCTGACCCAGCAAAACCAATAAAAGGAACAAAACCGTGGGTGACTTGTGGCGATATTTTAAATAATATAGATTTTGACTCTCCAGAGGACAGTAAAATGATAGCAGGTTCAAAACATAAAGACCTTTTAAAATTAGTTCCACCAGGTGACAATTATCTATTTTTTACAAAAGAGAGAAACCATCCACAACCCATCTTCAAATGGCGTTCAAGATATTGGTCTTTCTTATTAAAACTATCACCCGAAAGACCTTCTTGGACGATTCAAGCCAGCCACTCAAATAATATGGGTCCATTTCATTGGAAAAATAGATTTTTGAGAATTGAAGAAATAAAAAGAATTCAATCATTTGAAGACAAGCATATTTTCTTAGGCTCATATAAAGAGCAATGGAGACAGGTTGGTAATGCTGTTCCGCCTTTATTAGCTTATAGAATCGCTAATGAAATTAAAAAACAATATTTTTAATAATGAGCGTAAGAAACACCATAATCTTAAATCATTCAGACTTAAAGTATCTGCTGATTGATAGTTTGCGTTTGTATTCAGACAACGTAGTATTCATTGATGGAAACAATCCATATCGTTTTTCAATCAACAAAATGACTTTTTATGTTTTAATCAAGAATGTTCACGAATCTGGTGACGGCAGAGGCAATCAAGATGAATGTAGAATTCAAGTTGCGAAAACAGGCAATTTTAATGATGCTCTAAATTCAAGAACAGATGTAATTGTTCTTGGATATTTTGCAGATGAAAAAGTCTTCACAGCTTGGAATCCATATTTAATGAGAGACCGTTTCAATCAGAGACAAACTATCTCTTTGTATTCTAGATTTTCTGTTCAAAGACAAGCTGCAATAAATAAAATAGCTACTTATCGGGACACAAACGGACAATCTGTAATCAGTTTTTTGCCTGACTATTTGGGTCTTTATTTGGAAAACTTGTCAAATATTCATTTACTCCCAGACGAGGAATTATTAGCTTTAGTAAATGAATCTGACTCATTAAATTCAAATAATCAAGACGGTTTTGCTGACTTTCCAGAGGGACATTTAACAATAACACATACAAGGTATAAACGTGACCCAAGATTTAAATCTATAGTTTATGCTGCTTACGACAATCGTTGTGCTATGTGCGGAATCCAATTAGAGTTAATTGAAGCAGCTCATATTGTTCCACATTCACACGAAAAGGGAACTGACGACATTGGTAATGGTATTAGCCTATGTGCATTGCATCATACAGCTTATGACCGCTCCTTAATATATTTTGACAACGAGTTTAACATTTTGATAAACAATAGTAAAATGGAATATTTAGAGAAAGTTGGACTTGATTCAGGTTTTCGAAAATTTCAATCATTAGCATTTGACAAAATTCAATTACCAACAAATCATACATTAAGACCAAACATTGAAAATATAAACTTAGCAAATCAGACAAGAGGAATAGTTTAGCCACTGCTTTTGGTGGCACATTTGCAAAACCGCACAACCCCACGCTAAAGCCAATTTTTGCAAAAGAGCCACCAAGCCAACGCACCAAGACAGACATGAAATGACAACGAACAAACACGACAGAAAAGAAGGGCGAAGTGCTAACATCGGTTTTGCAAAATGGCGGGTTTCGTGCTTCTATGACAGTTTAGTGCAAGGTTCAAGTTTCGTTCTTCAAATGAACATTTGTGCTAAAAATCCGCCACTTCGCAAAGCCGAGAACCGTTATTGTTTTAGTAGGTTTCTCAAATCATCTATCATATCATCTGAGCTTTTCTCAGTAAAGAGCCCGATTTTCATAAAAGAATAATTTAATGCGGGTTGATTGATAAAACCAAGTATTTCTCTATCTTAGAGATTCTTTCCTTATCTGAATAACGCTTGCCCCATGAAAAAAAATACGAATGCTGTTAGCAGAAGAAAATTTCTGCAATCATCCGGAAAATTTGCTGCCGGAACCTTAGTAATGAGTCAATTTCCTACCATTGTTCCTTCCTCTGTATTTGGTAAAAATGCCCCCAGTAACCGAATTAATGTTGGGGCTATTGGCTGTGGACGGATTGCCGTTACGCATGATATTGCTTCTACTGCCCGTTTTAATAGCGCCCGAATTATTGCTGTATGCGATTTAGATAGAAACCGCGCCGACGCTGCCCCTGCTGCGGTAAAAAGCAGCTATAGTAAAGCAGCAAAAGAGAATGGCGGTTTAACCGGCGATTGGGATATGAAAGTGTATTACGACTACAAAGAGTTGTTGCAAAATAAAGATATCGATGCAGTATTGGTAAGTTTACCCGATCATCATCATGCCATTGTTAGTACGCATGCAGTAAATGCAGGCAAACATGTATACCTACAAAAACCAGCCTCCCTTACCATTGAAGAAGGGCGCATACTGAGTAATGCCGTTAAAAAGAGTGGAAAAATATTACAACTAGGAAGTCAGCAAAGATCTGCCGATCCCTGGCCGCAGTTTAAAAAAGCTGCTGAATTAGTAAGAAACGGCAGAATTGGTCAATTAAAAACAGTTGAAGTAGGCTTACCCGGTGATCCGGGTGGTGGCAATAAAATAGTAATGCCCGTTCCAGCATCTTTAAACTACGATGCCTGGCTGGGAGCTACCCCGGAAGCATTTTATACCGAAGACCGGGTACATTCGCAAGAAGCAGGCAGTAAAGGAATCAATAGCCGACCAGGCTGGCTGCGCTGCGAGCAGTTTGGTGCCGGTATGATTACCGGTTGGGGTGCTCACCATATAGATATTGCCCACTGGGGTATGGATATGGAATACAGTGGCCCAATAGAAATCTGGGGAAAAGCGAATTTCCCTACAGATGACCCCAACTATACTGGCTTATGGAACGTTCACGGAATTTTTAGAACTGAAGCACTCTATGCAAATGGGGTAACCATGGTTGTATCGAATGAATTACCGAATGGCGTAAAATTTATTGGAACAGAAGGATGGATATGGGTAACCCGTGGTAATTATCGCGTTACCGATACCGATCCGGTAGCCGATAATAACGGAGTAAAACCCATCGATGCCAGTAACCCTAACATACTACAATCGGTTATTGGTGCTAATGAAATTCACCTCTACGATAGTCCCGAACAACACCTAAACTGGCTCAATTGCATTCAATCGGGCAAACAACCGGTTGCTCCTGTTGAAATCGGACATCGTTCTTGCAGCGCCTGTCTATTACATCAAATAGCCATGAAGCTAAAAAGAAAAATCTACTGGGATCCTGCAAAAGAGCGTTTCAGCAATAACGACCCAGAAGCAACTGCCATGCTCTCCCGACCCAGAAGGAAGCAATACGATTTTTAGAATAAAAAAATGTTTGTCCTAGCTATGAATTATGATAAACATATACAAATGAATGATTTTTTCTAAAGGTTACCTGCAATCATTTAATAATCAGATTTTTCAAGATCAATTATTGCCAATTAGCTGAAATAGGTCTTAGTAAATAATTGGTTTTCTCAATTGGGAAACGTTAGTTATTTTTAAGAAAAAAATGAACGCGGTTAAATTCTTTCTTTTAATTGCTCCTTTAGGAGTTTTCGCACAAACCCCTTCATTTGTTTCTCCAATTGTACCTGGTACATACACCTTAAACGACAAAACCGAGGCACAAGCCACCAAATCAGGAGGTCCTTATGGCAAACTGGTTGTTTCAGCCGCCTCCAATAACAAATGCCTGTTTAACCTTAGGTATTCAACCGGCGCACCGGCGAACCATTTAGGCATTATCAAAGATTCGCTGATGGTATATGGAACCAACACCTATTATCGCACAAACGAAGACAGTTCTTGCCGGGTAAGTTTTGAGTTTACAGAACAGGGTGTTCAGGTAAAACAAACATCTACTTCCTCGGCCTTTGCCTGTGGATTTGGGAAAAACGTGTATTTAGATGGATTCTATAAAAGAAATATCCCCTCACCCTCCCCCACCCGTAGAACCGGCTCACACGATATTGAAATATATTGGGCCGAATGGATGAGCTGGGATAAGCCCGGAAAAGCAACCATTACGGCTGGAGGAAACGGTAAATATTCAATCTCCGGCAAACAAACCGGCAGAGATAACAAGGGTTATATGACAATCAATGGCACCCTGCAAATAATCAGTGCCAGCATCGTGGAATTTAATGGTACCATTGTTAGTCAGGAAGCAATCATTAACGGGGGCAAAATTTGCAAAAGAGAAGGAAAAATCAGATTTACTGCCAATAGTAAACAAAAGAAATGGATCATGAATAAAGTGCAAAATTGGGGCGGACAATCCGTGGATGAATATATCACCATTAACTTCTAATACCTGTTATATGCAGCATACTTTTCTATCCGGCTTAAGTCCCCTTTCCATTTCTCTCGGTTTATTTATTGGGATGATTTTGATTTATTTTATTGCCAATCAACTAGCGAAACTTCCAAGTTTTAGCAAATTTGTAGACGACACTATTAATCCAATCGAAGGCTCACTTTTAGGCTTATTGGCTTTGCTCTTGGCATTTACCTTCGGCATGTCGGCATCTCGGTACGAAACCAGAAGAGCAGTAATGCTATCAGAAGCCAACAATATAGGAACCGTTATTTTACGGTGCGACCTCTATCCCGACTCTACTCGAATTGTTTTAAAAAATTACCTGAAACCCTATGTGGAAGCCCGAATTGATTATTTTCAGTCTGGTAGCGATGAAGCAAAGGAAAAAAAAGCTATTGCGGAAACCGAAAAATGGGACAATCTGATCTGGTCTGAAGTTGCTAAAGCATCTAAGGTAAAAGATAACCTGATTGCCTCCAATCAAATGATACCTGCTTTAAATGCTATGATAGATATCGTAACCAATCGCAATGCCGAAAAAAATGCAACCGTGCCGGATTCCATCTTATGGCTGTTGTTTCTGCTTTGTGTAATCAGCAGTTTTATACTTGGATTTCAAAAATCCACGAACCGAAATCCTTACATCATCAGTATTATATTTGCCTTAATGGTTTGTGCATGTATCCAGGTGATTATTGATTTAGACAGGCCCAGACAGGGCTTTATAAATATGCAGGGCACGAACCAGTTTATTGTAGACCTTAAAAAAATGTTTTAGTGGCACTTAGTCTGAAGGTGATTACTTTTAATGCAGATGATACGCGTTGAGTGAATGAGCCTTATTTTAGAAAGGCAAGTGATTCAGGCCGGTTGGAAAAGTAACTTAATTTAGCGATTCAACAACCAGGATTTGAATAACAGAAAGTCCGCCGCCATGGGAACTGAGTAACTGGTTTTCCCAATTAAATTTTTCGCGGCTTCGGGCATTTCAAGTGGTTTTCCTATAGCCAATTCAACAGTTTCCGGAAATTTTACCGGATGAACGGTTGCTAAAAAGAGACCCGCTTTGGAAGGATGATTAGCCAGATATCTTTACAGAGCAAGCATAGCAAACGAAGCAGGAAGGATTATATCAGATACCCAAACAAGTTATCCTCGGGTTTAATTTCTGTGTAATTAATCTGAAATTGATGTAAGTTTTGAATCAATACCTCATAATCCGACTTGGTTTTTAATTCAATTCCCACCAAAGCGGGTCCGGTTTCTTTATTATGCTTTTGCATATACTCGAAACGGATAATGTCGTCGTTCGGTCCTAATACTTTACTTACAAATTCCTTTAAAGCACCCGGACGCTGCGCAAACCGAATCAAAAAATAATGCTTCAGTCCTTCATATTGCAACGAACGCTCTTTTATTTCCTGCATCCTGTCTATATCATTGTTACCTCCACTCACAATGCATACTACATTTTTGCCTTTAATCTTATCGGCATAATCATCCAAAACGGCAATTGCCATGGCTCCCGCAGGTTCCACTACTATTGCATCCTGGTTATACAATTGTAAAATAGTAGAACAGATTTTCCCTTCCGGTACCAGGTGCATATCATCTATCACCTCTTTACAAATAGAAAAAGTTACCTCTCCTACTCTTTTAACGGCTGCACCGTCTACAAATCTTTCGATATTGCTAAGGGTAACCGGGTGCCCCGCTTTTATGGCTTCCAACATAGAAGGGGCACCTGCAGGCTCAACGCCCACTATCAAAGTTTTGGGTGAGAACAGTTTGAAGTAAGCTCCAACACCGGCACTCAAACCACCACCGCCAACCGGCAGAAAGAGATAATCAATTTCCGGCTGGTCTTCTAATATTTCTATTCCCACTGTGGCCTGTCCCTCAATAATTCGAATATCATCAAATGCAGGTATAAAAACTTTATGATGCTGCTGAGTATATTCCATGGCCTCTTTGGCACAATCGTCGTAAGTATCACCCGTAAGCACCACTTCAATCCAATCTTCGCCAAACATTTTCGTTTGGGATACTTTTTGATTGGGGGTAATGATGGGCATGAATACGACTCCCTTTATCTGTAATTTCTTACAACTATAAGCAAACCCTTGTGCATGATTGCCCGCACTTGCGCAAACCACCCCATTCTTTACCTGATCAGCCGATAAACGACTCATCATATTATACGCACCCCGAAGTTTATAGGAACGAACTATCTGAAGATCTTCTCTTTTAAGATAAATCTGGCAGTCGTACTTCCTCGATAGATTGCGGCTGAAGGTTAGCGGTGTATGTTTTACCACCCGCTTCAGCCGCTCTCTGGTTCCGGCAAAGTCTAAGGAAGAAAAAGATAGTATTTCCTGCATAATCATGATATTACCGAAGTACTAATTATTCTCCGGACGAAGGCTTCTAACTGTTTTACCAGCTTGCCACATTTCACTTTGATTCAATTCTTTTAATTCTTCTTCCAGCTTTTCGCGATAATCGGGCTTACTGTTACTTTCAATAGATTTAGCCGCTTCGTTACCGGCAGCCACACTTTCGTATAGCTCAGTAAATACGGGTAAAGTAGCATCGCGGAATTTTTTCCACCAATCCAATGCTCCGCGCTGAGCAGTTGTAGAACAATTGGCATACATCCAATCCATGCCATTCTCAGCTACTAATGGCATTAATGATTGGGTAAGTTCTTCAACAGTTTCATTAAAAGCTTCTGAGGGAGAGTGCCCTTTAGAGCGTAAAACCTGATATTGAGCTGC
>CAIUKP010000054.1 GCA_903899675.1 uncultured Bacteroidota bacterium
CGTATCTCAAGAGGGGGCAGACAGCAAAATGTCGTTTGAGGCATTCCGGCAAGCTATCTTGCTTGACTATCGCATAGCTGTTATCAGTCGTGAAGTTAGTTTATTGGGTAGAAGAGAAGTATTAACCGGAAAAGGAAAATTTGGCATTTTCGGCGATGGTAAAGAAGTTGCTCAAATTGCAGTAGCCAAATTTTTTCAACCCGGAGATTTTAGAGCGGGTTATTATCGCGACCAAACATTTATGTTTGCTGCAGGCATTTCAACTGTGCAGCAATTTTTTGCGCAACTTTATGGAGATCCAAATCCGGCAAATGATCCTTTTAGTGCAGGCCGTCAAATGGATGCCCACTTTGCTACTCCAGTTACCGATTCCGATGGGAATTGGGTGGATATAGTAAACCGAAAAAACAGTTCTTCCGATATGGCGCCTACGGCATCTCAAATGCCCAGAGCCGTTGGATTAGCCTGGGCTTCTAAATTATTCCGCAATGCCCCGCAGCCCGAACTATTTTCAAAACTGAGCAATTCTGGCAATGAAGTTTGCTTTTGCACCATTGGAGATGCCAGCACATCGGAAGGTCATTTTTGGGAAGCCATAAATGCAGCCGGCGTTTTACAAATTCCACTGGCAGTTTTTGTATGGGATGATGGGTATGGCATTTCTGTTCCAACACAATACCAAACTACCAAAGGGTCTATCTCAGAAGCCCTCAGCGGAATGGAAAAAGAAGAGGGTACCAATGGAATTCGGATTTATACTGTAAAAGCCTGGGATTATGCAGGCATGTGTGAAGTGTTCGAATCGGCTATTCATCAATTACGCATCGATCATGTTCCCGTGTTATTTCATGTACAAGAAGTTACCCAACCGCAAGGTCACTCCACCAGCGGAAGTCACGAGAGATATAAAACCTCCGAGCGACTGGAATGGGAACGGGAATGGGATTGTAATAAACAAATGAAAGCCTGGTTACTGCAATGCGAACTTGCCACGCTTGATGAACTTACCACCCTGGAAGCGGAAGCAAGAAATCATGTAAAAGATAGCAGAAAGAAAGCTTGGGACGCTTATCAGTTACCGATTCAGGAACAGGCAAAAAAAGCCGGAGACCT
This sequence comes from uncultured Bacteroidota bacterium, assembly GCA_903899675.1. Taxonomy (GTDB): domain Bacteria; phylum Bacteroidota; class Bacteroidia; order Chitinophagales; family Chitinophagaceae; genus Sediminibacterium. Next base: position 1,114 of record CAIUKP010000054.1, read on the forward strand.
GATACGAGAAATGGTAATAAACGATATGCAGGTTTATCAGCAGCTGCAGTCTATGGCCTCCCACTTACTTTCAGGTAAAGAACTATTACGCAGAGATGTGATGCGATCCCTCTCCATTTCGCTCGAACTTGCCCCCCACTCACCAAGCGAAGAAAAAGTAAGAGACTACCTTAACGAACTCCAAGCTGCCAATCAACAACTATACAATACCCACTTATACAATGAGGGGCCCAAAGGCACCCGCTTAGTTAAAGGTGTTCCTGCGGTTTATTCTGAGCAGTCATTGGTGTTAAATGGCTATGAGATTATTAATCGCTATTTCGATCAGCTACTTACCCATAATCCTTTCGTTTATGCATTTGGAGAAGATGTAGGTAAAATTGGTGATGTGAATCAAGGATTTGCCGGACTTCAAGAGAAATATGGGGTTGATCGGGTTTCTGACACAGGTATTCGAGAGCTTACTATAGTAGGGCAGGCCATAGGGTTGGCACTCCGTGGATTAAGACCGATTGCTGAAATACAATACCTCGATTATATTTTATATGCCCTGCAAACTTTGAGTGATGATGTGGCTACCGTTCATTTTAGAACCACTGCCCTGCAAAGTTATCCGCTTATTATCCGCACCCGCGGACATCGATTAGAAGGTATCTGGCATACTGGATCACCCATGGGTATGATGGTGCATGCACTCCGGGGTATGCATATTTGCGTTCCCCGAAATATGGTGCAGGCCATGGGGATGTACAATACCTTATTACAAGGAAACGACCCTGGAATTATTGTTGAATGTTTGAATGGATATCGGCTGAAAGAAAAAATGCCCGATAACCCCCTCGAATTCCGCGTACCATTGGGCATACCCGAAATTATTCGCCAAGGTCAGGATATTTCCATTGTATCCTATGGCTCTACATTGCGCATAGTAGAAGAAGCTGCTCAGCGATTAGCACAGATGGATGTTGAATGTGAAATCATTGATGTGCAAACGCTGTTACCTTTCGATACCAACCATGCCATTATTGAATCGCTGAAAAAAACCAGTCGTATTTTGTTTGTGGATGAAGATGTTCCCGGAGGTGCTACGGCATTCATGTTGGCAAAAGTTATGGAAGAACAAAAGGCTTTCCGCTATCTAGATGTGAGCCCCAGAACACTCACTGCAAAAGAACACCGCACCGGCTATGGCAGCGATGGTGACTATTTTGGCAAGCCCAATGCCGAACAGGTGGTAGAACAGGTGCTGCAAATGATGCAGGAATAATTATACGGCTGTATTCAGTGCTTCCAAGGTTTCCGGAAAACGAATTTTCCACTCGGGCTTTGGTACCATACAACTTGCCGACTTCCCCCACCATTTATAACGGTTAGCTGCTATCCAATTATAAATCCCATCCCGAATAAAAGTTGGCACAATAATAAAAACATACAATAAGGGCCATAATGCAGGTAGATCCTTTGCTACCCTGAGTGCAGCGGTTGACCGATAAAAAATGCTTCCTTCCTCCCATAAAATAAAACTGCTTAATTCCAATGGTACTTGGCCAGAAGCGGAAAGTAATTCATTCGCTAATTTACTTTGTAAAGATGCAAAACAGAAAATCCCTTTTTGGTCGCGTTGTAAAACAAATTGAACCGCATATTGACAAAGATTACAATCCCCGTCGAAAAAAATCAACCGGCGCTTTTTGTTATTAGCGACTTGTGTTGTGGAATGCTCCACCGATAAAAATTAACAGGGTTAAATTAACCCATATTATGGAATACCTTATTCACGTCTTCATCTTGCTCAAGCCGCTCAATCAGCTTACTAATCTCTTCTGCCTGCTCATCATTAACAGGCACTGTATTTTCGGGAATCCATTCCAGCTCGGCACTGATAGGGGAGATTCCTTTGTCTTCTAACCCCTTTTGTAATTTGCCAAAATCAACAAACTGGCAGCGAAGAACGATAATCGCATTTCCCTGTTCATCCACACTTTCTCCCATTTCATCCAGCCCTACATCTATCAATTCAAATTCCAGTTCTTCTGTATTCAGTCCCTCGGGTTTTAGTTTAAATACCCCCATTTTCTTAAACTGGAAGCTTACACTTCCGGTAGTACCCATGGCGCCGTTGCCCTTATTGAAATGACTTTTCACGTTGGCAACCGTTCTTACATGGTTATCCGTGGCGGTTTCTACCAAGATGGCAACCCCATGCGGTCCGTAGCCTTCATATAAAATTTCCTCATAGTTAGTGGTATCTTTTCCCGTAGCCCGTTTAATGGCTGCTTCCACCCGATCTTTAGGCATACCCACACTTCGGGCATTCTGAAAACATCTCCGCAAAGCAGGATTGGTAGCAACGTCGGGGCCTGCGGCTTTTACTGCAATTACAATTTCCTTCCCAATGCGGGTGAATTGTTTCGCCATGCGATCCCATCGGGCAAACATAGTAGCTTTTCTAACCTCAAAAATCCTTCCCATAGTATGTGTTTTGATCCGGTAGCCTAACCGGGACTGCAAAATTACGATTTGAAACCGTAGAAACCAACCCTTTGAAATACAACAGCCGAATCAGTTACTGATCCGGCTGTTGTAGGATTGATTAAAATGAAATTGACTACTCTTTTAATTTGCTGTTGGCTTTGCTGTAGCCAAAATATACCAACAATCCCAACACCATCCATCCCAGTGCACTTAATTGCGTGTCTCTTGGTAGTAAAACAATCATGATTGTACAAACCACCACCCCAAGAATGGGAACCAGCGGTACAAGTGGGGTTTTAAATGGACGTTCCCTGTCCGGGTCATTTACGCGCATTACCCAAACACCTATACATACCAAGATAAAGGCAAACAGGGTTCCGATGCTGGTAAGGTCACCCGCTATTTTGGAAGGTACAAATGCAGCAAATGCTCCAACAAATAAGAACAAAATCATATTCGATTTGTAGGGTGTTCTGTATTTTGGATGTAAATCGGAGAACATTTTGGGTAACAAGCCATCCGAAGCCATCGTATAAAATACCCGGCTCTGACCCATCAGCATCACAAGAATTACCGAAGAGAAACCGGCAAGAATGGCGATGGTTACAGTTTTGGCCAGCCATAGCTGATCCTTCATATAGGTTTCAATCGCATAGGCAACGGAAGCTTCTTTACCAGACTTAACAAAATCAGTATAGGGGGCAACACCGGTTAATACCCATGAAAAAAGTACATATAAAATGGTACAGATAACCAAGGATCCTAAGATACCAATTGGCATATCTCTCTTGGGATTTTTGGCTTCCTGTGCAGCAGTGGATACGGCATCGAAACCGATAAATGCAAAAAATACAACACCCGCCCCTGATAATACCCCAATTAACCCGTTATTTCGAATATCAGCGCCATAGTCAAAAAAAGTGCCATCCGGTTTTAATGCCGGAGGAGCATTCTTTGGTATCATAAAAGGGGTATGGTTGGCAGGGTTAATGTATTTCCATCCAACAATAATGAACAAAATAACGATAGCCACTTTCACAATAACGATTACGGAGTTAACGAGTGCCGATTCCTGGGTACCCTTGATAAGCAACAAAGAAAGCAGTAATAAAATAAACAAAGCAGGTACGTTCATAATACCTACATGCATTACATTATTTATATCCAGTGCCCTTTCAAAAGGGGAGTGGCTCCATTCGTAGGGGATTGCCCCCAAATGGAATTGTTCAAGCAGTTTATTTAAAAACTCACTCCAGGCGATAGAAACGGTGGCAGCACCCAGTGCATATTCTAAAATTAGGGCCCAACCGATAATCCATGCAATCAATTCACCCATGGTAGCATAGGCATAGGTATAGGCACTTCCGGCAATCGGAATCATAGATGCAAATTCTGCATAACACAATCCGGCAAAGGCACAACCGATAGCCGCAACAATAAAGGATAAGGTAACGGCTGGTCCGGCATGCTCACCAGCAGCTGCGGCGGTTCTTACAAATAGACCCGCACCAATAATGGCTCCAATACCCAAGGCAATCAAACTGCCCGCACCCAGGGTTCTTTTTAGTCCTTTTTCGGAGTCCCCGGCCTGTGCCATCAGAACATCCAACGATTTTTTTCTGCTGAATAAACTCATAAATGCTTAGTTAAGATTTTCAATAAAAACTAGTGGAAAAATAGGCAATTCTTTGTTTTCCGCTATAAAAGTTTTTGAAATGGGGATAAGGGATGGGTTTAACGTGGAATCCTTATATTGCAAAATAATCTGTTTTGCATATGCAAAAGTCTAATCGACTCACTTTATACATCCTACTTGCCATGTTTGCCGGAGCCCTATTGGGGTATATGGTGCATACCCAGGCTTCTCCCGCGTTTATTGAGTCTTTCTCAAAAAACATCAAATTATTAACCACCGTCTTTATCCGGATGGTGCAGATGATTATTGCCCCGCTGGTTTTTTCTACCCTGGTGGTGGGCATCGCCAAGCTGGGCGATTTGAAAGCCGTTGGAAGGGTAGGCGGCAAAGCCATGCTCTGGTTTATTGGAGCTTCCCTTATTAGTTTGCTGTTGGGTATGGTATTGGTGAATTTCTTTCAGCCAGGAGCTGGTTTTTCAAATGCAGTATTAGATAAAACAGAAGCCGGAAAATTGGTAAGCAATACCCAACAGTTTAGCTTACAGCTATTTGTAGAGCACATCGTTCCGAGGAGTGTTATAGAAGCCATGGCTACCAATGAAATTTTGCAGCTGGTAATTTTCAGTATTTTCTTTGGCGTAGCGGCGGCCTCAATGGGCGATAAAGCCAAGGTTATTGTTAAAGCATTGGATGCCGTTTCGCATGTGATACTAAAAATGGTAGGCTATGTAATGAACGTTGCCCCTCTGGGCGTATTTGGGGCCATTGCTGCAGTGATTGCATCTAAAGGACTGGAAGTATTCGTTTTTTATGGCAAATACATGCTTTATTTTTTAATTGGTATTGCCACACTTTGGGTAATTATGCTTTCAGTTGGGTATATAATTCTCAGAAAAAGATTACCCGAATTATTGCGCCGAATTGCTTCGCCGCTCATCATCGCTTTTAGCACCACGAGCAGTGAAGCCGTATTTCCTAAACTCACAGAAGAATTGGAAAAATTTGGCTGTAAAAACAAAATTGTATCCTTTATCCTTCCACTTGGCTATTCGTTTAATCTGGATGGAAGTATGATGTATATGACTTTTGCCAGCCTTGCCATTGCACAGGCTAACAATATCCATCTAGATTTGGGCACGCAGTTAACGATGTTGCTGGTGCTGATGCTTACCAGTAAAGGCATTGCCGGAGTTCCCCGTGCTTCCCTGGTTATTGTTACCGCCACCTGTGCCATGTTTAACATACCACCCGAAGGGATTGCCCTTATTTTGCCTATAGACCATTTCTGTGATATGTTTCGTACAGCTACCAACGTGCTGGGAAATACCCTAGCCACCACCGTTGTAAGTAAGTGGGAAAATGAACTAGGTCCTGCTCAAGAAATCCCAGATACCCTATAATACCCAATCAACCATC
>CAIUKP010000055.1 GCA_903899675.1 uncultured Bacteroidota bacterium
ACAGCTTTTCTATATCCCTTGTGCAGAATACTTCAAAGCTATAAAGGGCAGTTCTAAAGTCTAAATAAGTCATTTTGTTTCTTATTATTGTTAATATTAACAAATATAAGAAACAAAATGAAATTTGCTGTGTTTTTACAAATTCTCAACTGATGCAATTGGTGCACAGGTTGAAGTTTCAATGGAAAAATGTATAACTTATTATAGTGTCAGTGCTCCAATTGCAAAATTCAATCACGAAATTAACTAATTCCGGTTTTTACGTTGTACTGATTTAACCAAACTGCACCTTGATAAATTATAATTCTACTGTTTCCATAAGTCTATAATCTGATATTTACATTACACTGCTATTAATTTTGCAGCGGCAAAAATTCGAAGCTTATTAAGATCCCTCTCCTTCCATTTCTTAGCCACATGCTCGGAATTTTCACATATTGTATCAAGAATGTACTTGTAAATGCCAGATTTAAATTGGTCGGATTTACGTTCAAAAGCCACCAAACAGTAAGGCCCCCGATGGTAAAAAACCTTATAGAATTTACTGCCAATCCTTCTATAACCTTCCTTCTTCGAATAGTCTCCCAGCGGGGACTATTCGGTTCGGAGGGATACTGTATATAATTCAGCGAGATATTATTATTCATGGAAACAAGGTGTCTGTGATATGTTTACAAATATGGAAGTAGAGAAGATTGTCTAGTCCTTTTATAAATTCACATATCCCCTATCTACTCAATCCTTCCCATCATTTCACATTTGCTGGTATCGCTTCCATCAATAAAGCAAACGCTTTATTCAAAGCCTTATCGCCCGCCCTTTGTCCTTTAAAATGTCCAAGACGAACAATTACTAAATCATGGGAAGGGATGATGGTTACGGATTGTCCACCCGCCCCGAGCATCATATAGGCGTTTGTAGGAATGGGAAGGTGCCCATCTCCATTTATCCAAAACAAGCCGCCATAGATAGGTCGTCCATCTGCTACCCAAGGCTCGGCAAGGGTGCTTACAAATTGGGTAAATCCTTCGGGCAAAATTTGTTCGCCATTCCAAATACCCTCTTGTAAATAAAGATTGCCTAATCTGGCCCAGTCACGAGCAGAGGCAAACTCATAGCCCTGGGTTAAAAAATTACCATAGGGATCGGCTTCCATTACCATGGTGCGGATGCCAATTTTATCGAACAACTCTTTTTGGGGAAAGCTGTGATAGTTTTTTCCTGTTTTCTCTATTCCCAAGCGATTGAGATAATTGGTAAGTACAGGATCGGAATTCCGATAACGACCTACCTGATTGGGCAGCCATTGTTGAGGTAGATTAGCCGCATACTCAAATGAATTGATTGCACCCGTATATAAATATAAATGGTCGGGGTATCCAACCGAGGGGTTGAAATCTGGGTCTTGCGGGGCCCTGCAATACAGGCCGCTCGACATATGCATGATGTCCATGATTCGGATCTTGGCACGCCCGTCACCTTTGCCTTGCCATTGAGGTATGGGGGCTGGTTGATCTAATGTATATACACCTTGGCGGATAAGTATTCCCATTATGGTAGCGGAAAGACTTTTACCCATCGACCAACTTTCTAATGGGGTATTTTTGTTGATTCCGTTCCCATATCGCTCGCCAATAATCCTGCCTTTGTAGGTTACCACAAAAGCAGCAGTGAAAGCATCCTCAGGGGAAAAAGCAGTATCTACGGCTTCTGTAACTTTTTTCATATTAATGCTGACTGGCATTTCAGTGGTTGGCAAAACATCTCCCATTGGCCAGGGGGTTGTAGCAGCATCTGGTAGGTTGCGGGCAATATTGGTGGGTGTATAATACAAGGAGTTTTTTCCTTCCGGTAAACAAACACAACCCATGTCGCCGGTATAGATGGCAGTTCGTGTAACCCCATTGGGCAAAGTGATGGATACCGACTTTTTTTGATAGTCGATAAATGGCCTACTAACCTTCGCTCTCTCCGAATAGGGTGCAGTAAAATAACCCACATGCTCAGCTGCAAACTCAGGGGTTAGCCCAGTAATAAAAACTGCCGAACACATAATTTTGGCATAGCCAGAGGTATTATGAGATAATGCATCACCGGGTGGAGGTTGGTAGGGGGTTTTTAAATCAAAGGCTGCAGCCCGCTCCAACATTTTGCTTCGGCCTTCTGGAATGTTCACCTGAGCGAGGGAAATCAGTCCGCTTAAAAGAAACGGAATCAGGAGGGAGATTGGAATGATGTTTTTCATATAACATTAAGATGTTGGTAAAAAATATTATTAAGAAATCGTTTTGTATACTTAGAATTGAAAATTAGCAATATGAATGAAGCAGATGAGATTTACAATTATTTCCATCAGTTAACATAATAGTTTAATCAAATTTTCTTCAGTATATTCTATGTTAGCTCATTAAAATAATAGCTACAATAAAAAGTATAGACGAATAGTTAAGTACTTCTAGTTTGGATTGATATATCCCTATAGAATCATGAACTTAACGGTTTATTTCATAAGCATTCTGTTTTTGAAATAAAGGGAGTTGTGCTTCAAATTCAGGAAGGAATTCAATTAATTCTTCA
>CAIUKP010000056.1 GCA_903899675.1 uncultured Bacteroidota bacterium
AATTAGCATCTATGAGCACTACAATTTGTTTTGACTTTGGCAATACCCGCTTAAAAGCGGGGGTTTTTACCAATTGTGTATTTCGGGAAGAAGTAGTGCTATCGGGGCCTTCACCGGATGCCATATTGCCCTTACTAGAAAAGGAGCGTCCTGATAAAATCATTCTTTCTTCGGTTGTGAATCACCCCCCTGAAACGATCGGGCTGCTGGAACAATATTCACGGTTCCACATGTTAAACCATGCCAGTAAATTGCCGCTTACTACCCCGGTTGGCAAACCCGAAACCATTGGGGCTGACCGCTTGGCTATCTGTGCGGCAGCCGTAGATTTATTTCCCCATAACCATTGCCTGGCCATTGGTTTAGGCACTTGTATTACTTACAATTTTATTAACCAGTCGCATGAATTTCTTGGAGGAAGCATTTCTCCGGGAATGAATATGCGGTTCAGGGCCATGCACGAACAAACTGCCCTGCTACCGATGGCTACCCCTGCCAAAAGATTTCCACTAGTAGGGTACGATACCCTCACCAACTTGCAAAGTGGGGTAATTCAAGGAATTGCCTGTGAAATTGATGGCATTATCCATGCTTACCGCAGCAAGTACAATAACCTGGAAGTATTGATTACCGGTGGAGACCTGGTATTTTTTGATGCCCTACTCACGCATCCAATGCACCGAGATCCCTATTTACTTTTTAAAGGATTACACGCCATCTGCGAAGCTAATCTGCCCTGATTTTCACTTTTCTTTCCCAAATAAATCATAGAACTTCGGGGGGATGAATAAAAATTGTCTGCTACCACTGCTCAGCTTTGTGTTACTATGCACATTACCTAGCTGTGAAAACGATATTAATGAAGTAAGAGCACTGGGTAAACAATCCACCAATGTGGAAGTAGGTACCCAAATTGACAGCTACCTAAGCGTAGCCGGAAAAGTAAATGCACATTTGACTGCCCCAAAAATGCTTCGTTATCAGGGAAATGGCGTGCGCAAATCAGAATTTCCCAATACCCTGCATGTAGATTTTTACAATGATAGCATGAAGATCTACAGCCGCATAGATGCCCAGTATGGCAGCTATATAGAAAATGAACGGAAAGTGTTGCTAAAAAATCATGTGGTGGCTTCTAATAATCTAGGCGACACCGTGTTTACCGATGAGTTGTGGTGGGATCAGGTAACCGAAAAATTTTACACCGACAAAAGGGTTATTATCAGCAAAAACTACCGGAGTGATTACTTTGATTGCGCAAAGGGGATGATAAGCGACCAAAACCTTTCAAACTTAGACCTGTTTTTGATTGAAAGCAACAGTTATGCTACTTTCCGGGATTCTTCCGCCACACCCCCACCTCCGCCGCCCGCAACCATTGCCCCTGCCTTACCCAACATAAAAGCCCGAAGGAATTAGACAACAGAAGAGCGTAAGGGTTTGTATATTTGTGCTAACTTTTTGGTATGACTGAACTGGTTATTGTTATTGGCATTCTTATTACCTTGATTATCATAGCCTTTTTTGCCGGGTATGAAATTGCATTTGTTACTGCCAACCGACTGAACATTGAACTTAAAAAAAAGCAGGGAACCCGCAATGGAAGAATATTGTCGGGCTTTATGGAAAACCAGGCACGCTTTATTGGCACCTGTTTGGTTGGACTGAATATTTTTCTGGTAATTTATGGGCTGCTATTTGATGAGTTGTTGAAAATGACGCTCTGGAACCCTTTGAAAATTCCAAACGAATACTTGAAATTGGTATTTGATACCCTGCTTTCCACTGTAGTAGTTTTGCTACTGGGCGAATTTTTACCCAAAGCTATTTTTAGGGCCAAAAACGATTCACTACTGAATACATTCGCCCCCATTGCACAATTTTTTCATGGCCTTTTTCAACCCATTACTAATTTTTTTGTAAATGCTTCTCAATGGATTCTAACCTATGTTTTAAATGTGCGGGTGAGCGAGCGAAATGAGGCTTTCTCGAAAATAGACTTAGAACATTTTTTTCAGCAAACCCGCGAGCAAGACGAGGAAAGTGCCGAACTGAACACAGAATTGTTTGAAAATGCCCTTAGCTTGCCCATGGTTAAAATCAGACAATGCCTGGTTCCAAGAACCGAAATTGAAGCCTGTGAATTACTTAGCCCTATCGAAACCCTTCAGCAACAGTTTATACAAACACAGCTGAGTAAGCTGGTGATTTATGATGACAATATTGACAACATTGTTGGGTATGTTCATCAGCTAGACTTATTTAACCGACCCGCATATATTCAGTCGATTTTACACCCCATGATTGCCGTTCCTGAAACCATGAGTGCGCCCGACTTGATGAATAAGTTTACCAAAGAACGAAAAAGTATTGCCTGGGTAGTGGATGAGTTTGGAGGCACAGCTGGAATTGTTACAATGGAAGACCTGCTGGAAGAAATTTTCGGTGAAATTAGAGATGAATATGATGTAGAAGAAACAGATGATAAACTGGAAAATGATGAATATACTTTCAGTGGCCGGCTAGAACTCGACTACCTGAATGAGAAATACGAACTGGATTTCCCAAATGGGAATTCTGAAACCCTGAGCGGTTATATTATTCAGCAAAATGAGGCCATTCCCAAACAAAAAGAATTTATAATAATAGATCGCTTTCGTTTTGAAATACTGGAAGTTAGTGATACCCGAATAGAAAAAGTAAAAATGAAAGTACTCTAATAAAGCAATACAATTTTATTGCCCGCCACCCCTTACCTTTATCACCGCATTTATTTGAATTTCTACATGGCTTTATTCAATACTCCATCCGACGGTTCTGCCCCTGAAATGACGTTCATCGACCATCTGGAGGAATTACGGGTTCGTATCATTCGGTCGGCTGCCGCAATTTTGATAATGGCAGTAGTGATATTTATCTATCGTGATTGGATTTTCGATTATGTAGTTACAGGGCCAATCAATCCCGACTTTGTTTCTTACCGGGTACTCTGCAACTTCAGCCATTGGGCTCATATGGGAGATGCACTTTGCATGCCCCCCGTTAAGGTAAATATGCAAAGCAACACTTTTGGCGGTCAATTTTTGGGTAGTATCTCTATGGCATTGGTGGGGGGGATTATTATGGCATTCCCATTTATTTTCTGGCAATTCTGGCTATTTATCAAGCCGGCATTAAAAGAAAATGAAAGTAAAAATACCCGCTATGTAATTTTCTGGGTAACCTTCTTTTTCTTTTGCGGTGCCTCGTTTGGGTTCTTCTTGCTCGGACCGTTTACTTTTAACTTTTTGGCAGGGTTTCAACTGGGTAATCGGGGAACCATTGTTACTTTACCCACATTTACCGATTATATCGACAATCTTACTAATATCATTTTAGGCTGTGGATTGGCATTCGAGTTGCCGGTTCTGGCCTTTATACTTACTAAGATTGGCATAATTTCCCCTAGTTTTTTGCGTAAAACACGTAAGTATGCCGTGGTGATTATACTGATAGTGGCCGCGTTTATTACCCCTAGTCCAGACTGGATGAGCCAAATGATTGTATTTACACCCCTGTTTCTTTTATATGAGCTTAGTATTTTGGTATCTGCCAGGGTATATAAGGAAGTTCAGGAAAAAGAAGCTGAAGAATGGAGTTAATAGCCTGTTTATCCATCCATATATTTTTTAACGGCCGGTTCTTCTAATCTATTATCTTAGCGGTAATCTCAACAGCATGTCATACGTTTTTTCTCCCTCACTTCCCATTGCCATAGGTTCAGACCATGCAGGTTTTGCCTACAAAGCGGAATTAATGCAATGGCTTTCTGCAGAGGGCTATTGTTTACAAGATCTTGGAACTTTTAGTGAGGCCTCGGTAGATTATCCTGACTTTGCCCATCCCGTTTGCAACCTCGTTGAAAACGGAACAGCCGCATTTGGCATTTTAATTTGTGGAAGCGCCAATGGTGTGGCTATGACCGCCAATAAGCACAGCGGAATTCGTGCCGGACTCTGCTGGGTAAATGAAGTTGCCTCACTGGTAAGATTGCACAACAATGCCAATGTAATCTGTATCCCCGCCCGATTTGTAAGCTTAGAAGCAGCCAAAGAAATGATTCATACTTTTATGACCACTGCTTTTGAAGGAGGCAGACATGAAAATCGGGTAAATAAAATCGCTTGTATCATTTAATCAACATACCATGAAAAAACAGTTACTGAGTGTTTTACTTCCGCTGTTGTCGTTAACAGCCTGGGCTCAAAAGCCGGAAGATGCCGAAAAATATGCGACCCTTATTACGGCAGAGGGCTTAAAAGAAAAACTTACCATTCTGGCAGGCGCCGAAATGGAAGGCAGAGAAACCGCTTCCCCCGGACAAAAAAGAGCAGCCTCTTTTATTGAAGAGCGATTTAAAAGCATGGGATTGAAGCCAGGAAATGGTGAAAGCTACCAGCAATTGTTTACCGTTTATCAGGATGTTTTATCCGATAAAAAACTGATGGTAAACGGAAGAACTTTTGTATGGGATCAAGAATATGCTTTTTCCCTTGCCACCATTTCTAGCGGAAACTGGAACTATAATTCAGTTGTATTTGCCGGCAATGGCGTGGTAGATTCTGCTGCAAAAATAAATGACTATGCCGGACTAGATGTAAAAGGCAAATTGGTAATTATTATTGATGCTGGAACTGCAGCTCCCGCTAATCGGGGCATGGGCGGTTTATCTAGTGCAAAAATCAATGCAGCCCGCAGCCGCGGTGCCGCAGGAATCTGGGTGGTTACCAGCGACTTTCCTAAGAAAAACCCTACCCAACTCAAGGGCAGAATGAGCATAAAAGCCCCAGCAACCACTAATGCTGCCAATAACTTTCTGGTGGCCACGGTTTCACCCGATGTGGCTGCAGCAGCTATTGGAAGAACTGGATCTTTATCCGCAGCACAATGGAAAGAAATTCCTAATGGAACTTATATTTCTGAAATAAAAGTAGCTGCCCAAAAATCTACTGAATCTCTCGAAAGCAGCAATGTGATTGGCATTCTACCGGGTACAGACAAAAAAGAAGAATACCTCTTTATTACTGGCCACTACGACCATTTGGGGAAAGTAGGTGATGTAATTTGGTATGGAGCGGACGATGATGGCTCGGGAACAGTTTCTGTTATGCAGATGGCAGAAGCTTTTGCAGCTGCCGCTAAAAAACATAAGGGGCCTCGCAGAACCATCGCATTTATGACGGTGAGTGGAGAAGAAAAAGGACTCCTGGGTTCTGAGTATTATTCCGACCATCCCATTTATCCGCTAGATAAAACCACTGCTAACCTGAATATCGATATGGTAGGTAGAGTAGACACAGAACGTAAAACAGCCGACACCCTTAATTATGTATACGTAATTGGGCACGACAAGCTTAGCTCAGAATTACCCGGTATTAATGAAGGGGCAAATAATAAATATACTGGTCTGGTATTGGACTATAAATTCGACGACCCCAACGATAAGAACCGCATTTATTATAGAAGCGACCACTACAATTTTGCACGTAAAGGAGTTCCTATTTTATTTTTCTATGATGGAATGCTGCTAGCCGATTATCACAAACCCACCGATACTGTTGAAAAAATCAACTTCCCTTTAATGGAAAAAAGAGCGAAGATGATTTTCCATACAGGATGGGAAATGGTTAACCGCGATAACATGCTGAAAAGAGATACACCCTTGAATATGCCAGGCAGATAATTCTATTGATTTGCATAAAAAAGCCGCATCTTTTGAATGCGGCTTTTTTATGACTATGATTTTGGATGCCGTGTATTAATGCCCTAGCAAATAAGCAAAAATCAGTGGTACTACAATGGTAGCATCACTTTCAACAATAAATTTTGGCGTATGGATATCTAATTTGCCCCAGGTAATTTTTTCATTGGGCACCGCTCCGGAATAAGATCCATAAGAAGTGGTAGAATCGCTGATCTGACAGAAATAACTCCAAAAAGGTACATCATGCCAAGAAAGGTCTTGGTACATCATAGGTACTACGCAAATGGGAAAATCACCGGCTATTCCTCCTCCTATTTGGAAAAATCCAACCCCTTTGCCCGCACTATTATTGCGATACCAATCAGCCAGCCAAACCATGTATTCTATTCCGCTTTTCATGGTAGAAGCCTGCAATTCGCCTTTAATTACATAAGAGGCAAAAATATTACCCATAGTACTATCTTCCCAACCTGGAACTACAATGGGTAGATTCTTTTCGGCAGCTGCCAGCATCCAGCTGTTTTTCGGATCAATCTCATAATATTGTTCCAATACCCCACTCAACAGCATTTGATACATATATTCATGGGGGAAATAGCGGGCCCCTTTGTCTTCTGCATCTTTCCAAACATGATAAATGTGTTTCTGCAAACGACGAAAAGCTTCTTCTTCGGGAATACAGGTATCGGTAACCCGGTTATAGTGATTTTCGAGTAAATCCCACTCTTCCTGCGGGCTCAGATCGCGATAATTGGGTACGCGCTTATAATGACTGTGGGCTACCAGATTCATGATATCCTCTTCGAGGTTAGCACCGGTGCAGCTGATAATGGCCACTTTGTCTTGGCGAATCATTTCGGCTAAGCTGATACCTAATTCGGCAGTACTCATGGCTCCGGCCAGGCTCACCAGCATTTTGCCTCCCTCCAGCAAATGGGTTTCATAGCCTTTGGCAGCGTCTACTAGGGCGGCAGCATTAAAGTGCCGGTATTGGTGTTCAATGAATTGTGAAATAGGACCTTTTGGCATATATATATGTTGAGGCGCAAAGGTAATTTTTTAATTGAGTTTATGGCATGCTTATCCCGAAATACCAACCAGTTTCAAAAGGGGCGGGCAGGTAAATTTTAGTAGTTTTGCGGAAGCTGATCCGGCAAAATAGGAAACCCCGGATTTTCATCCACCCCCATACTATGGATCAGGCCTACTTTAAAGACTATTACCACCTAGAACGGGAGCACTGGTGGTTTTTGGTTAGAAGAAAAATTTTAGCGGAAAGAATCAACACCCTACTTAATCGTCCGAGGCAAATTCATTCATTGAATGTAGGGGCGGCTACGGGTACTACTTCAGATATGCTGATGGAATTTGGAGAAGTGATGAGTATTGAATACGATGAGGATTGTTGCCGGTTTACCCAGGGGTTTTTACAAACTCCCATCATCCAAGGGTCGATACTCGAATTACCATTTAATGATAACCAATATGATTTGGTAACTGCATTTGATGTAATTGAACATGTAGAAGATCATCAGAAAGCGGTAGAAGAACTCTGGCGGGTGTGCAAACCTGGGGGACATATTGCTATAACCGTTCCGGCATACCAGTTTTTATGGGGGCCGCACGACGAGATCAATCATCATTTTAGAAGATATACCGCTACTCAGTTAAAACAATTGCTTGATCCACTGAAAGGGCGGATGATCTATGCCACTTACTATAATTCTTTTTTATTTTTACCCATAGCAGCTTTTCGCTTGTTGGTTAAATTCATACATGCCTTGCAAGGAAAAAAAGAGGAGCCACCGGCACGTTCAGACCATGAGGTTTTGGGCATCCATGGATGGATTAACCGCCTACTATCGGGCATCTTTCACCTTGATTATTACTGGTTAAAAGCAGGACTTCGTTTTCCGGCCGGTGTTTCTATCATGATTTTCTTTAAAAAAATCTAACTAAAACAATTCCCGTCTGCCATAATAACTTGGCAGTAAAACCCTTTAGATTTCGAAACATGAACAAAAACTATTTCCAATGGCTATACAAAACTTTCTCTCTGCCGGGAGGCAGAAAAATACCCTTGGTGTATGGCATTTGGTTTTTATTGGCAGCCGTGGCAGTTTTATTAGAAATGGCGAGGGGGCTGGGTTCTATCGATAATTTTTTGATATACCGGGGCGTTTTTTGGCATGTTTTCGAACAAAAAAATCTGTTTCAGCTTTACCCATTAGAATATGAATCATTCAATAACTACGGTCCTGCTTTTTCAATAATCATCGCCCCATTTGCCTTACTGCCAGTATATATTGGTTGCTTTTTATGGGCAATGACCGGCGCAATCGTATTATTCTTTGCCATCCAAAAACTACCCCTCCTCTCACAACAAAAAACAATCGTTTTGTGGATCAGCTGCATAGAAATGATGACGGCTACCCATAATGTTCAGTTTAATACGATGCTTACAGCCTTTATTATCTTGTCTTTTGTTTTTACTCTCGAGGGGAAAGACTGGCTGGCAACCTTATTTATTGCAGTAGGTACTCTTAGCAAAGTATATGGAGTAGTGGGATTGTTGTTTTTCTTCTTTTCTAAGAACAAAAAACAATTTGCATTCACTTATATAGGATGGATGTTGTTAATAGTATGCTTGCCGATGCTATATTCCAGCTATCATTACATCTTACAAACCTATGGAGAATGGTTTCAGCAAATTGCCAAGAGAAATGAACAAAACGTTTTCAATTCAACCTATGCCGGCATGCAAGACATATCGGCCATGGGCATGATAAGAAGAATTTTCGGCTGGTATAGTTTTCCCGAAATGAAACTAGTAGCAGCGGCAGGCATTGCCCTGTTATTGCCATTTGTAAAAACGAATCGGTGGAGGATGTTCGAATTTCAGCTTTTGTACCTGTCGCTATTACTCATTACAGTAGTAGTGTTTAGTTCTGCATCGGAAAGTCCCAGCTTTGTGCTAGCCGTTACCGGGGCAGCTGTATGGTTGGCAAAAAAACCAATTCCATGGAAAAGCGGCTACCGTATATTGTTAATTGGGTTATTTTTATTTACTATTTTATCGCCTACCGACCTGATTCCTGCTTATATTAGAACTAATTTTATACAGGCATATTCTTTAAAAGCCCTGCCTTGTTGTGTAATTTGGGTGATAATTTTAGTAGAAGCGTATCGTATCCGTGATAACAGAGCAATTGGCACTATAACAAAATAAAATTATGAAGATACTTGTAACCGGCGCGGATGGATTTATCGGCTCCCATCTAACAGAAATGTTGGTGCGCAAGGGGTATGATGTGCGGGCATTTGTTTTGTATAATTCCTTTAACTCCTGGGGTTGGCTAGACGAATGCGGAGAAGATGTTGCGGGAAAGTTTGAAGTGTTTGCTGGGGATATTCGGGATCCTTATGGAGTAAAGAAAGCCATGCAGGGGTGTGATGCAGTATTGCACCTTGCTGCACTGATTGGCATTCCCTACTCATACCATTCCCCCGACACCTATGTAGATACCAACATTAAGGGAACCCTAAACATTGTGCAGGCAGCCCGCGAATTGGGCGTTGGAAAAGTAGTGCATACCTCCACCAGTGAAGTGTATGGCACTGCTCAATTTGTTCCTATAACTGAAGAACATCCGCTTCAGGGTCAATCTCCCTACTCGGCCAGCAAAATAGGAGCCGATCAGATTGCGCTTTCGTTTTATACTTCTTTTGAAACACCCGTAGCGGTGCTGCGCCCATTTAACACGTATGGGCCCCGACAGTCTGCCCGGGCTGTTATCCCTACCCTTATTTCTCAAATTGCTGCCGGTAAAAAAGAAATTCAATTAGGTGCCACCACGCCTACCCGTGACTTCTCTTATGTAACAGATACTGCTGCTGGATTTATAAAAGCATTGGAGTCGAAAGAAATAATTGGAACCGTTACCAATCTGGGTAGTGGCTTTGAAATCAGTATTGGAAAAACAGCCGAATTAATTGCTTCGCTGATGGGGGCGACTGTAACATTTACTACTGATAACAATCGAATTCGTCCCGAAAAAAGTGAGGTAGAAAGACTATTCGCCAGCTATGAAAAAGCTAAACAGCGAATGGGTTGGGAGCCGGAATATGGAGGGGAGGAAGGTTTTAAGAAGGGATTGATGAAAACAATTGAATGGTTCAGCAACCCCAAGAACTTATCCCGCTATAAAATTGATAATTACGCCATCTGATGGTGGGTTTATAGTAACATTGTATAAAAATTCGGCATGAAAAAACAGGCGGTAATTCTTTCCGGCGGAAAAGGGAAACGACTCAGACCCTATACCGTAGTGCTACCCAAGCCGCTTATGCCGGTAGGAGAATACCCGATATTAGAAGTTATTATCCGCCAACTAGCCTTACAGGGATTTGAGCAGATTACCCTTGCGGTAAATCACCAGGCCGAATTGATTAAGGCATTCTTTGGAGACGGCAGTAAATGGAATATCCCTATTACCTATTCATTAGAAGATGAGCCGCTGGGTACCATGGGGCCATTGAAATTAATAAATGAGCTGCCAGCACATTTTCTAGTGATGAACGGAGATATTTTAACCGACCTGCCTTTTGGCAATTTTTTTAATGACCATGTATCTCATGGATCCGCATTTACCATCTGCTCTCACGAGCGCGTAGAAAAAATTGATTACGGTGTATTGGATACGGAAAACGGAATGTTAACCGGATTTCGCGAAAAACCGGTAAGTACTTATGAAGTGAGTATGGGCATTTATATGGTAAGCCGGCAAGCCGCAGATAAAATACCCGCAAACGTTTCTTATGGATTCGATCAGCTGATGTTACAATTGCTGAAAGAGCAACTGCCGGTGCGGGTAGAAAAATATTCGGGACTATGGCTGGATATTGGTCGGCCGGATGACTATCTCGAAGCCATAGAAAAATTTGATCAGCTGAAGGATAAAATATTATATGCATAAAATGCTGATAACGGGTGCCAATGGATTTATTGGAAAAAAACTTTGCCAACTACTTCCGGCGGAAAACTATACTATTACGGCACTTACCCACCAGCAGGGAGAAATTACCCATGCAGCCATCTGGCAATCACTGCCACCTAATGATGTAGTAATTCATCTCGCATCAAAAACTTTTGTGCCCGATAGCTGGAATAACCCGGGTGTTTTTATAGAAACCAACACGTTGGGCACGCTGCAGGCATTAGAGTATTGCAGAAAACATGGGGCGGCTATGATTTATATCAGCTCGTATTTATATGGAAATCCCTCCGCACTGCCTATCCCGGAAACAGCTCCATTATTTACGCCCAATCCCTATGCATTCAGCAAAAAAACAGCAGAAGATTACTGCAAATTTTACCACGATTGTTTTCAAGTGCCCGTAACCATCCTACGGCCATTTAATATTTACGGGGAAGAACAGCATGCAAGTTTTCTTATTCCTATGCTAATTGAGCAAGCCCTACAACAAACAGAATTTCGGGTGAAGGATTTACTGCCCAAAAGAGATTACCTGTATATTTCCGACTTTATCAATGCACTGATAGCCTGCATACCACTGCGAGGGTTTCATTTGTTCAATATAGGGTCCGGAATTAGTTACAGTGTAGCAGAAATTATCAGCCTACTACAAAAAATACAAAATACCCAATACCCGGTATTTAGTGAAAACATCCAGCGCCCGAATGAAATTATGAATACGGTAGCCGATATTCAGCTGGCAAAACAAATACTTACATGGGAGCCAAGCACATCTATGGAACAGGGCCTGAGGCGCCTACTTCATTACAATCAATCTGCAAATTCGTATAGCTAGGGGCACTTAGAAATTAAGTTTTACCTTTGCATTTATGCTATCAGGTACCCCCCGAAAGTCAATATCAATCATTATCCCTGTTTGTAACGAAAGAGGGAACCTGCCTTTGTTGATCAGCGAATTAGAAGAAGTATGTTCGGCATTGCCTTATGAGTACAGTTTCATTTTTGTGGAAGACAGCAGTACAGATGGCACTTTGGAATACATCAAAGAACAGACTAAACAGCATCCCCATATTTACTATATATCCCTTACCAAAAGTTTTGGTCACCAAAATGCCCTGAAAGCAGGTTTAGACCGAACTACCACCGATGCGGTAATTATGATGGATGGAGATTTG
The DNA here is from genome assembly GCA_903899675.1 of uncultured Bacteroidota bacterium. Lineage (GTDB taxonomy): Bacteria > Bacteroidota > Bacteroidia > Chitinophagales > Chitinophagaceae > Sediminibacterium. The sequence goes on from CAIUKP010000056.1 coordinate 11,916, forward strand.
CAACATCCGCCCTCCCTCATTCCAGAATTAATACAGCAATGGGAAGCAGGTAATGATATTGTTTATACCATTCGAAACGACCATAAGGAAATCAGTTTATGGAAGAAAAATACTTCCCGTATTTTTTATGATGTAATCAATAATCTATCAGATATTGATATAGAACCTGGCACAGCAGACTTTAGGTTGATGGATAAAAAAACAGTAGAAGTATTTCGCAGTTTTCAGGAAACGGATCTTTTTTTAAGGGGGCTCATTAAATGGATGGGCTTTACCCAAATTGGAATCGAATATACATCTCGGCTTCGACAGAGTGGTGCCACTAAATATTCAATAAAAAAAATGTTCCGGTTTGCATTGCAGGGCATCACTTCCTTTAGCACCAAACCCCTCTATATTGCTGCTTATTTAGGACTGTTCTTTTCACTCTGCTCGGTAGTTTATATCCCCTATATCATTTATGCCTATACTTTTGGTCATTCGGTTTCTGGATGGGGATCATTGATCGCTACCATTGCTTTTTTTGGGGGACTCCAACTGATGATTTTGGGTATTGTTGGGCTTTATATTGGTAAGATTTATATGCAGGGAAAGAATCGCCCCCACTATATTGTAAAAGAAACCAACCTGGTATGAAAAACCGGTACGTGTTGCTGAGTTTTGATGTGGAAGAGTTTGACATGCCCCTAGAATTTGGCACTTCCCTAACTGCCTCAGAACAACTAGAAGTAGGTAAGAAAGGACTGGATGCTGTTGCTCCCCTATTACAAAATACTGCCTTACAAACTACCTTATTTACTACGGCACATTTTGCACAACAATACCCCGAAAGCATTCGGGCTTTGGCAACGCAACACGAAGTGGCTTCTCACACGTATTATCATTCCTGGTTCGAACCCGAACATCTAACCACATCCAAGCTGGCACTGGAATCTATTATTCAACAACCGATTAGCGGCCTACGCATGCCGCGAATGAAAGCAGTAGATATGCAATGGGTGGCAAACGCCGGCTACCAATACGACTCCTCCATTCACCCAACCTGGATACCGGGAAAATACAATCACCTAAGTGCCCCCAGAACCCTTACAAACCAGGCAGGAATCATTCGTGTACCCTCATCGGTAAGTGCTAACCTACGAATCCCCCAATTCTGGTTAAGTTTTAAAAACTTCCCCTATTCCAGTTATAAAAAGCTGGTATTGCAAACCCTGAAAAAAGACGGCTACTGCTGTTTGTATTTTCATCCCTGGGAATTTATAAATCTTGGTGGCTATGGATTACCTACCTATACACATCGAATTGATGGAGAAGCCTTACTAGAAAGATTATTTCGGCTGATAGCTGATTTGCAACCCGAAGGATCATTTATCACCATGGGGGATTTTGTACGCGAAAAAGCAGGTACCACAGAAAGTGCCCGTTAGTAAATGAACCATGAATTATCTTGCCCACGCCGTTTTATCTTTTCAGCAGCCCGATATTCTTACCGGCAATATGATCAGTGATTTTGTAAAGGGCCGAAATCAATATACTTTTCCAGTAAACATTCAAAAAGGGATCCAGCTTCATCGGGCGATTGATACATTTACCGACAGCCACCCATCTACCCGAGAAGCCAAACAATTACTAAAGCCCGCCTCCGGTGGATATGCCGGACCATTCATCGATATTGTATTTGATCATTTTCTCAGCCTAGATGCAGCAGAAATTCCAACGGAAGGATGGGAAGTGTTTTCCCAATCAGTATATGTTCATCTTGAGTCGCAATCTTCCCTCCTACCCGAAACTTTCAAGAAGGTTTTACCCTACATGATACAACACAACTGGCTGGCAAATTATCACCATATCCATTCGATTGAAAAAAGTTTTCAGGGAATAGCGAGGCGTGCCAAATTTTTGGAAGATGCCCTTCCTGCTTTCCGACTTTTTGAGAGCGAATACCTACCATTACAAAAAATATATGCTGATTTCTTTCCTGAACTGAAAGAATTTGCCCAAACTAGTATGCAGGAATTATCTGCAGTTTAATTAGGCGTTAACCGATTCTTATTATAATAACCCATCTTTGCATAAATCTGCTTTATGAAAACAGCTACCACCTATATCCATGCCGGGGCAACACCAGATCCCTCTACCGGCGCCATTATGACGCCCATCTTTCAAACCTCTACCTATGTGCAGGAAGCCCCGGGTGTAAATAAAGGATTTGAATATGCCCGTAGTCAAAACCCCACCCGACAAGCTCTGGAAACCGCTTTGGCTGCCATTGAATTTGGAAAATTTGGATTAGCATTTTCCAGCGGAGTAGCTGCCACCGATGCAGTTATCAAATTACTAAGCCCAGGCGATGAAGTAATCGCCCCCCATGATATGTACGGTGGCACCTATCGACTATTTACAAAAGTGTTTGCCAAATTTGGGATTGTATTTAAATATGTAGACACTGCATCCATTGCTAATATTGAAGCCGTAATTACTCCAAAAACCCGACTGATCTGGATTGAAACCCCTACCAATCCACTCATGAATATTACCGATATTGCCGCTACGGCAACCATTGCCAAAAAAGCTGGCGCCTTATTATGCGTTGACAATACGTTTGCATCTCCTTACCTGCAAAATCCGCTTACCCTCGGTGCTGATATTGTTATGCATTCTGCTACCAAATACCTGGGTGGCCATAGCGATGTGATTCAGGGATGTTTGGTAATGAACGACCCATCGCTGCGTGATCAATTATATTTTATACAAAAAAGCTGTGGAGCAGTTCCAGGTCCAATGGATTGCTTTTTAGTACTGAGAGGCATCAAAACCCTGCACCTGCGCATGCAACGCCATTGTGAAAACGGAGAGAAAATTGCTCTCTTCCTGAGAAACCATCCTTCCGTTAGCAAAGTATTCTGGTGCGGGTTTAACGATCACCCCAACTATGCCGTTGCAAAACAGCAAATGAAAGGTTTTGGAGGTATGATGAGTTTTGAATTGAAGAATGATAGCCCCGAAAATGTGAAACGCGTATTGTCGTCTACCCATCTCTTCTCGCTCGCAGAAAGCCTGGGAGGAGTTGAATCTTTAATTAATCACCCCTCTTCTATGACGCATGCCTCTATTCCCCGCGAAGAAAGATTAAAAAACGGACTAACGGATAGCCTAATTCGGTTAAGTGTTGGCGTAGAAGATGCCGATGATTTAATAGTCGACCTGAATGCGGCAATCGGTTAACCGCATTGAATCTATTACCATGCCTCCGGCAAAAAGAATCAAAAACCCGCTTGCAACCCTACTAGAAGAAAGGGTACGCAGATACAATCAGCCTTCTTTTATTTCGGCCGACCCCATCTGCATACCCCACGCCTATACCCTACAGCAGGATATTGAAATAGCCGGTTTATTTGCCGCCATTCTTGCCTGGGGTAATCGAACTACCATCATTGCCAAAAGCAGGGAAATACTGCATCGTATGGACAATGCCCCCTACGATTTTTGCAAAAATCATCAACCGGCCGATTTGCAAGCCATGCTGGGATTTAAACACCGCACTTTTAACGATACCGATTTATTATACTTTGTACATTTTCTGCAACATCATTACCAGCAACACAATAGTCTGGAAACTGCTTTTCTACCCAAGTCGGGGGCCTATCCTGAAATCAGCCATCCGACTGAAAAAAGACTCACCCATTTTCACCGATATTTTTTTTCGCTGGAAGATGCACCTAACAGAACCCGAAAACATATTGCTACCCCTGAAAAAGGATCTGCCTGTAAAAGACTGAATATGTTTCTAAGATGGATGGTTCGGAACGACAAAAAGGGTGTGGACTTTGGTATCTGGAAAAAAATTTCTCCTGCAGATTTGATTTGTCCAATCGACCTACATGTAGCCCGTGTAGCCAGAAAGCTGGGATTATTACAACGCACTTCAACCGACTGGCAGGCAGCTATGGAATTAACCGCCGAACTGAAAGTGTTCGATCAGCAAGATCCCGTTAAATATGATTTTGCCCTTTTCGGACTGGGCGTGATTGAAAAATTTTAACCCTGCCAAAACCAGTAAACCAACCACAAGCAATTACCTTTATCTCATTATTCATTACCACATTTTATATGATTTCAGATATCAGTCTCTTACCCAGCCTATCCCCTGAAGCGCTTGCTGCAGAGGTGAATGAAATGATTGAACATAATTTCGAGGGACTGATTCAAATATTATACCGGATGGATGTTAGCGAACACAAGCTGAAAGAAGTATTGGCAGCCAACCAACAGGAGGATGCCGGGAAACTGATTACGGCTGTGATTTTAGAGCGATTGGCCCAAAGAGAAAAAGCCAGACAATTATTCAAACCGCAAACTGATATTCCTGAAGAAGACAAATGGTAAAAGTGATCAGTGTGCTATTTAATCAATTGGTCGATGCGAACAAACCGATAGCCCTGTTGTGAATACTTTTTGATTATTGATTCCAATTGGGTAAATAATTTTTCCTTCCGTCGAGTATCCGCTCCTGCGTGAATAAGTAATATACTTCCATTTAATCCATTCTGCTGCTCATTAGATGCCTTGTTAAGTAGCTGCAATATCTGATCATTACTCTTATAAGCTGCTCCCATTTCGGGATAGGTATAATCAGCCGGCGTTCCTAAACCTGACGAGCAACTAAATAATCGAATGCCTTCTTCGGCCAGCCATCCGGCAACTTCCCAGTTCCACCATTCATAGGGCGGAATATACAAACCCGAGAAACCATCATCCGAAATACCCAATGCACGCATGGCAGAGAGATTATTTTTCAAATCCTGCAACAGAGAGTCCCGACTTACCATGGTACTATCTCTTTTCTTCCAGTCGCAATAAAGTAAATGCTGATCAGAATGTGGCCCCAGTAGATGACCATCTTGATACAATCCCTTTATATCATTGACAAAAGAAGAGTTGCGATAAAATCTTCCCGTAAAATAAAAAGCTGCGGGCAGTTTTTCTTTTTGCAAGGTTTTTCGGATGGTCGCCAGTCCTTCCCCAAATTCATCGCCGGTAAACACCAATGCAATTTCTTTTTTCTGAATACTGCCCCGAACCACGGCTCCTTGCTGAAGCGTATAATCAGCTGCTTTTGTATGATTGCTCTCTGCCTGCAACGCAGCCAACAGATAAATTAAACTGGCAGTACCATCCATGGTGGGTTCATTGGTACTATAATCTCCATAATCATCATGGTACACTGCCAAATCACTTTGAAAAGGCGCGTACTCATCCGTTTCCATCAACTGTATACCAATCAAGTTTTTGTATATCGATGTATATACAGGTCCGTCAACCAGCCCACCGTTTATGGGATATTTTTTCAAATGCGTAAAAGCCGAATGGGGGTCTTCCGGTGTATCTCCTTTTTCGGGGAGGCCATATACCATACTGGTTCCCCATGGATTGCAGCCGAACAACCAATCAATATTCGCCTGCTCCAAATCCTGAAAAGAAGTATCGCCGGATAACTGTCGATACCATCTGCATTGAATGGCAAACTGCACGGTTAAATTGTTACTGCACCAGATAAACGGTATTCCCCGCAAAAATGCATTGCCACGGGCTCTTTGGCGAATGATTTCTATCCCCTGCCGATAATATCCAATCATTTTTTCTCTGGATGCTCCCGATAACAAGCGAGCCCATTCTCCATGCCCCTCATTAATAAAAGGATACCATTGATAATGATTGGCTGTATCCCGAATCATCCAGGGAGTAATGGGTTCCTGCGCTGCCCACTGCATACTATTTTTCTGTATTATTGAATCGCGCTTCCCCGATACATTGAATAAAGCCGCGCCGGCCAGTTCCATATCATCCGTCCAGTTTTCTTCTGCATAGATATAGGGCGAACGCACCGAAACCGTTTGGGTATATCCCGGCTTATTGAGCCCCAACTCCCAGGCACTCTGCGCTTTTTTAAAAAGCAGGTTCGCAAAAGCAAGATCCGTTTTTTCAAACAGTTCAGACCCAAGCGCAAATGCACTGGCAAATTTTCCGGCGGTAGAGGCAGCCCCCGTTGTTTGGTTCATAAACTTGCCTCTTTGCTGAGGCTTGCCATTTACAAAATAAACTGGCCGTTCAAAGCCCTTTCCATAATAAGGATCTTCCTTCGGTATCCGCATATTCACATGGTCTCGATCATCTCCCAGTTGATTAAATAACCAATCGGGCCTAGGGTGCATTTTTAGCAGCCAATCCATTCCCCAGCGGGCCTCATCCAACACATCAACCATACCATTGGAACCGGGCAGCCCATTCCGCTGATGCCGATCACCAAATACGCCCGGAAAATCTCTATAGGCTGCCAGTAATTGCCAGGTAGCATTAGCAGTGGTAGCGGAGTATTGCAAATAATCACTGGCATCGTGCCAACCACCCGTAACATCAATATGTGTGCTGTCGGGCATAGGTCCGTATAAAGTATAGCCGTCGTGGGTATGACAACTATCTTTTAAATAAGGATTATATCCACTTCTTTGTTGCCGCATGTACTGAAGACAAAAATCAGCCGCGCCATTATAAACTGTATCGCTGATTGAAAATACAGGGGAACGGCTATTGCCGGATTGGATATAATATTTCCCGGGAATTTGTACAACAGAAAAATCAATTCGGGCCGTGCGTTTGAAAGGGCCGTAGGCACCAAAAGAAGTATCTGCTTTTCCCTGATACACTTTTCTGCCGGTAAGCTGATGAATAATTTCAAACCTCATGGGGGCTGCCTTTTCTTTGCTGCACCAGACTGCCTGTTTTTTTCCATGAATTGTATAGCCCAGCTGGTTAATGCGAATCCAGCTGCTATCGGCTGCAAGGGCAACAAGGGGTAAGCTACATAGTAAACCTACAAAAGTGATTCGTATTTTCATAAATATTTGCTCCTTAAAGATACAACAGCAATTGAATACAACCGGGTTGCGGGGCAGCCACAGAAATGAATTACTTTTGAAAAGAAGATACTGCACATGATACTTTACCCAACTGATTTGTCGCCCCTTGAAAAGCAATATTGGCTAAACTTTGCGGTAGCACCTCGCCCTATTTGTTTTGCCAGTACCATTAGTGCAAATGGGGGAGTAAACCTGAGTCCATTCAGTTACTTTAATTTATTCAGTACATCTCCGGCAGTGGTAGTTTTTTCTGTTACCCGCAGAATGAAAGACAGCTCATTGAAACATACACTTCAAAATTTACTGGAAGTGCCTGAATTGGTAATCAATCTGGTAAGTGAATCGATGGTGCAGGCGATGAATCTCTCCAGTGCCGATTATCCGCAGGAAGTAAACGAATTTACAAAATCAGGCCTTACGGCTATACCGGCTCAGGTAGTTCGTCCACCCATGGTAAAAGAATCAATGATTCGATTAGAATGCAGGGTGATGGAGATAAAAAGCCTAGGAGAAAATGCAGGTGCAGGTCAGCTGGTAATTGCTGAAGTTGTCTGCATACATTTTGAAAATGAATTATTAACCGAAGATGGAAAAGTAGATGCCACCAAAATTGATCTGATTGCCCGGGGCGGAGAAGAATATTATTACCGCGCCAATGCCTCCTCACAATTTAGGGTTGTACGTCCCCCTGCAATTCCCGGTATGGGAATAGATGCTTTACCCGATAGTATTCGAAAAAGCGAAGTGCTTACTGGTAATCAACTGGCATTGCTTGCCTCCATTTCGGAAATACCCGAGGTGAATCCGGCTTTTATTGATTCGCATCTGCAACAGATTATTCAATACTTCTCCATAAATCCCACAGAAATGGAGCAGGAAGTGCATCGGCTGGCTGCCGAATGGTTACAAAAAGGGAATACAGAAGCGGCCTGGCAGGTTTTGCTGGTAACCTTATAAATCTCCCAACTGCGGGCGCATAATGATATCTTCTACCACAGCCGCCGGAGAAAGTTGCGCGGCTGCAACAATCATGTTGGCAACATCATCTGCTTGCATAATTCTTTCCGGTTGCACGCCCGACCCTTCCCAACTGTCACTCATGGTAGCCCCCGGGAACACACCGGTCACTTTGATGCCAGAGGTTTTCAGTTCTTCGCGCAGGTTTGCATTAAATCCCGCTAGTGCATATTTGGTGATTCCATAACTACTCCCGAACGGGTATGCCCGTAGGGAAGCAATTGAACACATATTAAAAATATGTCCCCGACCCTGTGCTTTCATTGCCGGTAACAAAGCGCGCGTAAGATGATACGCTGAATAGAGATTGATTTCCATCAACTTTTGTAAATTATCTGCGGGTTCATCGGATATACTGCCCTGAATAAATAGTCCGGCATTATTCACCACCACATCCGGCACACCCTGTGTTAATACCCATTTTGCAAAGGCTTCTACGGCTTCTTTTTTTTGCAGATCCGCCACTTGTGCCGCAATATTACTATTGGGATACAGGGTTTGTAACTCACCCAGAGTTTGATACAAGGAAAATTCTCCTCGGCTGCAGATCCATACATCATGCCCGGCTGCTGCAAAGCCATTGGCAATTGCCTTTCCAATTCCCTTAGATGCACCTGTGATAACTACTTTCATTTTTTCGGTAATGATTGAGCAACAAAGTTGCAGGTTTTTTGGCGATAACGAATAACTATCGGCCTAGGACTGTATTTTGCAGCATGAAATACCGTCACCTATTTTTCGACCTCGACCATACCCTTTGGGATTTTGAAACCAATTCAAAAGAATCGCTGCTGGATGTATTTACTTCCCTAGCACTCAAAGAAAGAGGCGTGCCGGATTTCGATAGTTTTTTTACACGCTATTCTTATCACAATCACCGCTTATGGGATAAATATACCCGGGGAGAAATTAAGCAGGATGAATTGCGATGGAAAAGAATGTGGCTGGCATTGGTTGACGCTAAAATTGCCGACGAAGCACTGGCACGAAAAATGGCGGTAAATTTTTTAGAAGTACTTCCAACCAAAAAAAATTTATTTCCTTATACTAAAGAAATTCTTCAATACCTGTCCGAAAAAAATTATGCCCTACACCTGGTAACCAATGGTTTTGAACAGGTACAACATAATAAGCTGAAACACGCCAACCTTTCCGGATTTTTTCGGGTGGTAACCACTTCCGAAGCCAGCAATAGCCTAAAACCGCACAAAGAAATTTTTGAGCATGCCCTACGCGAAGCAGGAGCCCTATCAAGTGAAAGTATTATGATAGGCGATAACCTAGAAGCAGATATTCAGGGAGGGATGAATGCCGGACTAGATACCGTTTTTGTAAATCATATTGGGGCTGTTGCGCATATAACCCCAACCTACACCATTACCCATTTACAACAGCTGGAAGATATTTTTTAACGGGCAAAAAAAATCCCCTTCCGAAAACGGAAGAGGATCTATGATCCATGCAAAATGGATTAAGCTTTTTTAGCAGTTTTGGTAGCTGGAGTGGTTGTTTTCTTTTCGCCACCTTTTTTGCAACACTCTTTTTTACCACAATCTTTCTTATCGCATTTTTTACCATCGCAGGCATTGGCAACACCCGTACCTAACAGTAAAAAGGCTGCAGTAGCTAAAACCAGTACTTTTTTCATAATATATCTGTTTTAATGTAATATAAAGTTACGGAATTTTATGATACTTCGGCAAATCAGATTGTTAAATCGTACCGCTACCAAACCGCCAAAACAGTAACTCCGCCTTTAACTACTTGATTGATATTTACTTGCACCTGCGTACCCAAAGGCAACAAGATATCTACTCGGCTGCCAAACTTAATAAATCCGAATTCTTCTCCCTGCACAACCTGCTGACCTACCGGGGTATAATTGCATATTCTGCGAGCAAGTGCCCCTGCTATTTGCTTGTATAAAATTTCTCCTTTAGAGTGGCGAGTTACTACCGACCAGCGCTCATTATCCGTTGAAGATTTAGGATGCCAGGCTACCAAATATTTACCGGGATGGTATTGATTATAAATTACCTCCCCCGATACCGGATTCCGGTTTACATGCACATTGGCAGGACTCATAAATATGCTTACCTGTATGCGCTTGTCTTTAAAATATTCTTCGTCTATTACTTCTTCAATCACCACTACTTTCCCGTCGGCAGGACAAATAATTTTTCCGTCATTAATGGTCAAAGTGCGGGCGGGTATGCGGAAAAAAGATACCAAAAACAGAAAAAGTGCCAACGTTAGAAAAAATATCAGCAAAGCCACATTGGGAAAAGAATCGCTTAGCAACGAAAAATTAGCCAGATTCAAAACGCCAAAAATGAGGGCAGCTATGGCAATTGACATATATCCTTCCCGATGTATTCTCATAGTAACCAATTAAGTTGTAAAGATAATTCGGATTGGGCAAATGGCGCACGTTGGTGCAATAACAATTACAACCCATACCAGCAATAGAAGCACAACCCCACGAGGGTAGCTGCAATTAACAACGAATCAAATCGATCTAAAAACCCTCCATGGCCTGGCATAATTTGTCCGCTATCCTTTACGCCCGCCATGCGTTTCAGCTTGCTTTCCAGCAAATCTCCCGCTGTTCCTGCAAGGGTAGTAAGGGTAGTGAGTACGATTACTGGTGCAGCCGCTAGCTGCAGTCGGGTAACGCCAAAAAAGGTAATTACGGTAACCGACAAAACGATGCCCCCCAGGGTTCCTTCTACGGTTTTTTTAGGAGAAATAGCCGACAAGGGAGTTTTACCAATTAATGAACCTACCAGATAAGCCATGGTATCATTTATCCATATAGCTGCAATAACCAGCAGGGGCATGGTAAGCGGACTTTTACCCGGGAAAACCTGGTTCTGCATATTTCCATAAAGCAACATCATGCAAAAACAGGCTACAGAAATATATAAAAATCCACCGAGGGCATACAATGGGTAGCGATGGTTGAGGGTTTTGTTTCGCAGCCATTCATTTACCACAAACAATAATAAAGCGGCAAGGGTGATGGAGCCTCCCAGTTGCGATACGATTATTTCTCCTATTCGATATTCATCATTCACCCCCCAAAGCATAAAACCCCAACCGGCAAGCTGCATACTGTTATGATGGATGGAGTTCATCTTTGCATAAGATGGATCGATTTTCAATAGTAGCTGACGGTATTCGTACCAACAACCAAAATGAATCACTGAAAATAACAGTAGGTACGTTCCTTGATTCCAAAGCAAGCCTGTTAGCATAACTGCCACAAAAAAAACAGCCGTTATTGCGCGTGTTTTTAAAACCGAGAACTGTAAAGCCATAATCTGTCAGCGGTTTAATTTAGATGATTCCCGGCCAGAATCATTTCTGCTGCGGGCAAGCAGGTTTCCGGAACATATATTTCAGCATAGCCCATCAGATACGAACTGTCTTGCTTATTCAATACCTGAACCGGCAAACCACTTTGTTCCAGTAACCCCTGTAATATGGAGGCTTCTGCGAGGTTACGGGTTTCAAATATCCTGACCCATTGCTGTGCCATCTTTTGGTTGATTTATAGTAAAAAGTGAGGGGGGATTTTTCCAATACTTAGCACTTGCCCGATTGAATTGCCTGAAAAGTCCCACCAAAACAAATATCGCCATCAGGCCCCACCAAAATGGCATTTTCTCATCCATTACTTTTTCAATAGATTTACCCGATAGGCCCGCAGTGTATAATTGAATTACAATTAATGCATTGTTTAAAAAATGAAAGAAGATATTGAGCCAGAGATTCTTTCCATAATAATACACCAACCCCAATAAAGCCCCCAATGCTATTCGAGGTATGAATCCATAATAAGAAAAATGTATCGCACTAAACAGAACGGCGGTAATCAATATGCCCCAGAATGGACTACGAGTTAATCCGATAAAGATGGGTTGAAATCCTGCACGGAAAAGTAGTTCCTCGAACAGTGCCGGTGCCGCCGCAACAGTGAGTAGGGTAAAAATAAAATGAAGAAAAGTAGGCATATAGGCCATCGCCATCACGGCTTTCATATATTCATTTTCCATGGCCCTTGCTTGTATAGCCCAGCTTTTGGGTAAGGGTATTTGTTCATTGAGTTCGGCTAGGGATCCCGCCAGTAAAATGGAGGCAAGGGTTATAAGGACTACAATACCAAATTGACGTATCTGAACTTGTGTATTAAATCCCAGTTGCTGATAGGGTTGTCGACTAATCATATTTGCCAGAACCACAGAAGGCAATCCAAAATTAATAGCAGTAACCACGTTAATAATCAATCTTGAGGCATTGGCATTCTCTTTCTGCGCCATAATCGCAGGCAGCGCAGATAGCGGAACGTGAAAAAAGATTTGACCCATCACAAAATATACCAAACCGCTCAATATAAAACATCCGCCGGTAAGCGCCAGCAGCAGGGCCAATTGAGAAGGATATTTATCAATAAGTCTCTTAGGGTATATCATACAAATAGGGTAACACCTTACCTTTGCAAATTCGGTGTAAGATAAGCATGTTTTATTTCTCAAGTGATTTCACCCCCCATGGTTACCATAGACAAAATACAACTCCCTGATTTTCCGCTTCTCCTGGCGCCTATGGAAGACGTGAGCGACCCGCCATTCCGGGCGGTTTGTAAGCACAATGGAGCCGACCTGATGTATACCGAATTCATCAGCAGCGAGGGGCTTATCCGAAATGCCCTGAAAAGCCGGCAAAAGCTGGATATTTTTGAGGAAGAACGTCCAGTAGGCATCCAGATTTTCGGGGGAGACGAAGAAGCAATGGCCCTAAGTGCCGCCATTGTAGAAACGGTTAATCCCGACCTGCTCGATATTAATTTTGGTTGTCCGGTAAAAAAAGTAGTCACCAAAGGGGCCGGAGCAGGCGTTTTAAAGGATATCGACCTGATGATCTCCCTTACGCGCGCCGTTGTAAAAGGCACCCAACTGCCGGTAACCGTAAAAACTCGGCTGGGATGGGACGAGCAGAGCAAAAACATTGTAGAAGTAGCCGAGCGCTTGCAGGATGTAGGCATCAAAGCCCTTGCTATCCATGGCCGCACCCGCTCGCAAATGTATAAAGGCCAGGCAGACTGGTCGCTGATAGCCGAAGTAAAAAACAATCCCCGCATCCATATTCCCATTTTTGGTAATGGAGATATTGATAGTCCACAAAAAGCGTTGGAATATAAAAACAGGTATGGCGTAGATGGCATCATGATTGGGCGCGCAGCCATTGGCTATCCCTGGATTTTTCGGGAGATCAAACACTACCTGCATACCGGAGAACTGATGGCACCCCCAACCTTAGAAGAGCGCATTGAAGTTTGCCGCAACCATTTGCGTAAATCCCTAGAGTGGAAGGGCCCCATGGTGGGTATTTTTGAGATGAGACGGCATTATGCCAATTACCTAAAGGGGCTTCCCAATATCAAAGAATTCCGAGGCAGACTGGTTACCTTAATGACGGAAGAAGAAATCGTAGCCGTTTTGGATGAAGTGTATCGAACCTATCAGGGATATACTTTTGAGCATTCACCGATTGAGTTGATAAACTATCATGAAAAGTGTCCGGTATAAAGTTCGCTTTGATGCTATTGCTGAATAGCCGTCACCACCTCATCTGATAAAGGAGAAACAGAGGGCGAGAAAAAATGGGTAAGCACTCCCTCTTTATTAATCACGTATTTACTAAAATTCCAAACAGGGGCTTTATTGCACCATCCATTTTTGGCAGCATCAGATAACCATTGAAAAGCCGGATGTTGAGTGCTTCCCTTCACCACACTGGTTTTACCCATCAACGGGAAACTTACTCCGTAATTAACTTTACAAAAGTTGGCAATATCCGCATCATTTCCTTTTTCCTGTTGCTTAAAATCATTCGCCGGGAAGGCAAGAATTATTAAGTCTTTGTGCAACTGATGCAATTTTTCCAACTCCTCGTATTGCCCCGTATATCCACAGTCGCTGGCAGTATTCACTACCAAAACGGTTTTCCCCTTCAATTCGCTGAAAGCCATTTCGCTGCCATCATTCCGTTTAGCTTGCAGTGAATAAAAAGATACCGATGGCTGCCTGGCATCCTCGTTTTTTAGTCGGTTTTGCTGGCTGGGAAACCATTTTTCTTTCAAGGTAAGCAAAGGGTATCCTACCCGAAGAATGGATTGTCGCCACGTCATGTCTTTTCTTTTAATTATATAAAGGGCTGCTGCAACTATTATCAACAACACTCCAATCTTTCTGATCATACTTTATCTATTTATACCAGCAGCCTTTTCAAAGCGCACTAGCCGATTAATTTTTTCAGCAACCATAATTTACCCTTAAAAGGAGGATACTTCATAGCAGGGTCGAACCAGGTGGGCGTTCGCATTACGGATTTATAGTGGGAGAAAACAGCAAAGCTCTGTTTTCCATGATAACTTCCAATGCCGCTATTGCCAACACCCCCAAAAGGTAAATCCATATTGGAAAGATGTAGATTAGCATTGTTTACACAAGCACCTCCCGCTGGAACCGCATCGAGCCATTCGCGGGCAGTGTTTTTCGATTCGGTAAACACATAAAAAGCAAGTGGATTCGGATTGCGCGCTATAACTGATTTTGCCTGTTCGCGGGTGCTATATGGAATCAGCGGCAACACGGGGCCAAATATTTCATCGCTCATTACAGGCGCATCCAGCGAAACATCCGAAAGCAGGGTAGGCTCAATATATAAATCATCTCGCTGGGTTTTGCCCCCACTTAACAAAGTACCTGAATGCAGATAACTGCTAATCCGGTCGAATTGCTTTTGATTGATGATTCTTCCATACTCCGAGGAGTTGGCAACATCCTCTCCGTAAAATTTATGGATACATTTGGTAACTTCTTCTGCAAAAGGCTTCAATAAATTTTCAGGTACCAACACATAGTCGGGTGCTACACAGGTTTGACCCGCATTCATAAATTTGGCAAGGGTAATTCTACGCGCTGATACAGCAAGGTTGGCATCATTTTCAATTACAGCAGGGCTCTTCCCACCCAATTCTAGGGTTACAGGAACTAATTTGTCGGCTGCCAGTTGATAAATGATTCTCCCTACATGGGTGCTGCCGGTATAGAAAACATGGTCGAACCGGAATTCCTTCATCATATCCGGAATTACTGCAGCGCCATCACCTTCAACAAACAAAACATATTCGGGGGGGAATACTTGCTTAATAATTCTACCCACTACCTCGGCAGTAGCAGGCGCAAACTCACTGGGCTTTACTACTGCACAATTACCCGCGGCAATGGCTCCGATTAGGGGAGTTAATAAAAGTTGGAAGGGATAGTTCCAGGGAGCAATGATTAAAACCACACCCAGTGGCTCTTTCCGAATATAGCTCCGGGAAGGCAGGTTAAACAGGTTAGTAGGAACCCCCTCCGGTGCCATCCATTCTTTCAGGTTGCGAAGGGTCACTTTCAACTCCTCAAGGGTAAATCCGTTTTCACTGGCATAGGCTTCCTCCCGACTCTTTTTCAGGTCGGCAGCAAGGGCCTTGTATATGTCTTCTTCGTGCGACTCAATTGCTCGCTGTAAAGACTGCAACTGCTGTTTACGAAATGCGTAGGGCTGGGTAATGCCTGATTCAAAATATCTACGCATATCATTCAATGAAGTAAGTTCCATATACACTCTTTTACTACACAAGTTAACAAATATGGCGTGAGTTAGTGCTACCTAACCTTGTCTTATAAAAAAACAACCATTCTAGGTAAGTAAATAATCACAATCTGTTCTGATTTTTAGATAAAATAGTTACAT
This sequence comes from uncultured Bacteroidota bacterium, assembly GCA_903899675.1. Lineage (GTDB taxonomy): Bacteria > Bacteroidota > Bacteroidia > Chitinophagales > Chitinophagaceae > Sediminibacterium. The sequence continues at coordinate 27,656 of CAIUKP010000056.1, forward strand.
TCATACCTCTAAAAACTGTTTAATTGTTTCGCCCCATGAAAAAGAAAAATTTACCCGCCAATGCCCAGCCCGATTCCCGCAGGGGGTTTATTAAAAATGCAGCCCTGGCAGCTGCCGGATTTTACATTGTACCCCGACATGTGCTAGGTCGTGGATTTTTAGCCCCCAGTGATAAACTAATCGTTGCAGGTGTAGGTGCCGGAGGAAAAGGAGAAAGCGATCTGTGGAATTTTTATCAGAGCGGAAAAGCCGAAATTGGATTTTTGTGCGATGTAGATTCCCGTCAAACCGCCAAAAGCCTTTCGCGTTATCCAAAAGCCAAAGTTTATACGGATTACCGTGAAATGCTGGATAAGGAGCATAAAAACTTTGATGCCGTTTCTGTTTCCATTCCCGATCATATGCATGCGGTGGTGGCAATGGGCGCCATGCAATTGAACAAACATGTGTATGTTCAAAAACCACTAACCCACGATATTTACGAAGCCCGCGTATTAACAAAAGCCGCCCACGATTATAAAGTAGTTACCCAAATGGGTAACCAGGGTGCATCCGGAGATGGTGTTCGTCAACTGCAAGACTGGTACAATGCTGGTATTATTGGGGATGTACATACCATTTACTGCTATACCGACCGACCAGTATGGCCTCAGGGCATTCCCTGGTCGAAAGAAAAACCACCGGTGCCTGCAGGGCTCGATTGGAATCTGTGGTTAGGCACTGCCCCTTACCGGGATTATGTAGACAAACTCATTCCTTTTAACTGGAGAGGCTGGTGGGATTACGGTACCGGTGCGTTGGGTGATATGGCTTGTCATATTATGGCTCCTGCATTTGCAGTATTAGGCCTGGGCTATCCGATTTCTGCCGAGTGCAGTGTTGCTACCCCTTATGTTGAAAACTGGACGAGGGGATTTTATCCTGATTCCGGTCCGGTATCTTCTTACATCACCCTAACTTTTAAAGGTGAAAATGGCAAACCGGATGTAAAATTACATTGGATGGATGGCGGCATGCAACCAGTACGCCCCGAAGAACTGGGTCCGAATGAAATGATGGGCGACGGCGGTAATGGTGCCATATTTCTGGGAACCAAGGGAAAAATGATGTGTGGCACTTATGGCGTAATGCCGAAATTATTGCCCACTTCCCGCACTGCCGAAATGAAAGTTCCCCAAACAGTGGCACGCGTGCCCAAGGGAGACAATGGACACTATGCTGCCTGGGTAGAAGCTGCGCTGGATGGATATGGCAGCGAAAAATCAAATAACCTGAGCTCTAAGTTTGATATCGCCGGACCACTAACAGAAAGTGTATTGATGGGAAATCTCGCTATCAGAAGCTATTTCGTAGCTAGAAAAGATTCGAAAGGCAGAGAGTCTTATCCCGGCAGAAACATCAAGCTGATGTGGGATGGTCCGAACATGCGAATCACCAATTTTGATGAAGCCAATCAGTTTGTAAAACGTACGTATAGAGAAGGTTGGAGTTTGGGCGTATAACCGAAATTTCAATCCTACTTTCACCACAAAAAAAATACCACTCAAAATTGAGTGGTATTTTTTTATACAGTTATGTAACATCACACTCTTAATCCACGCATGTATCCCGCATCTGCTACCGCACTTTCTAAAGGATTGGTTCCGGTAAAAGCTTCTTGTTCGATAATAAACCGAGTTAACCCAGATTTAATGCCCGCTTTTAACACAGCGGGGAAATCGATACTGCCCTTTCCAATTTGCACAGACTCGTGCCCTTTATCAGTTTGCTTCAGGTCTTTTACATGACAAAGCTTAAACCGTCCGGGGTGTTTTTTAAACCATTTCATTGGATCTTCGCCGGCAGCTACTACCCAATAAATATCCATTTCAAAATCTACCAGGGCTTTGTCGCTTTCCTTCATCATCACTTCTTGTGGTACCTGGCCATCGATTGGTTTAAAAGAATAATCGTGGTTGTGGTAAGCAAAGCGGATGCCATTTTTTTGACAAATCTCTCCGGCCTTATTAAACTCTTCTGCTGCTTTTTTAAATCCGTCGATAGATTTCTGCGGACCCTTCCAGGGGCAAATCAAGTATTCCATGCCAATTTCAGCAGCTTCGGCAGCTTTTTGCTCAAAGTTTACCAGATGATTACAATGGCTGGAAATAATTTTCATGCCCAAATCATCCATATACTTTTTAAACTCAGTATGCTTCCATCCCCAAAACATTCCTTTGGGGCCTTCAAAACTTTCTATCTGATTGTATCCATAGGCCGACAACTTAGCCAGCGTATCTTTTGCATTTGCTCCTAAATCTTCTTTCACCGTCCACAACTGAATGCCAAATGGCAGAGCTGCGGCACTTTCGGAAAATTGGGTGGCTTGGGCTGCTTTTGAAAGCAGGGGGAAACTCAAGCCGGCTGCTGCAGCCAACGTTGAATTTCTCATAAATGATCTTCTGTTAATGGACATGTTTTCTTTTTTAAAAAATACGAAAAATTAATTGCCGATGCCTACAGCCCTTCTAAGTTGCCCAGGCCTTATCCCCTTTTTTATAAGGAATACATCCCTCATATTTTCCGGGTACTGCCACATAACGCAAGGCCTTGGTTGCACCAATTTCCGACGTAAAGTAACCCCAGAGAGTTAATTCCTTCATCATGCGGAAATAATGGGTGGGGTCTTCCGGCTTTTTCTTATCCTGGTATTCTTTCTGCTCTTTGTCAAGCGACACCAACATTTCGTGGCGCTGCTCAGGCGTGGCTTCCATAAAAGTGTGTCCACAGGATTTCTTACAAGCGTCCTGTAATTTTTTCATGCCCTCTTTAAAAATGGCTTGGTCTTTGCCTTCGTAACAATCCTTCACGATAACCGTCATAAAGTCGCCCACTTTTGCTTCTTTAGCTCCGGGTGAAGAAGTGGCCGGCAAAATGGTTTCCGCTACTTCATTTAAAAAACTAATATCGTCGGCTGAAAAACTAAGCGACAAATCAGCAGAGGGACTTTTACAGCCCGCCAAAAAAGCTTCTGCCCCCAAAAGCGTACCTCCTAATAACAGTGTTACGCTGGATATGGCTTCTCTTCTATTCATAATGATTAATTTATAAAGGGTGATTACAGATTTTGTTTTTTCAATTCGGAAACTGCAAATTCAGCAGCACGGGCGGTGAATGCCATATAGGTTAACGATGGATTTACACAGGCGGCAGACGTCATAAACGAACCATCCGTTACAAACACATTAGGCGCATCCCATACCTGGTTGTTTTTATTTACCACCGAAGTTTTTGGATCTGCTCCCATGCGGGCTGTTCCCATTTCATGTATGCCACGACCTTGAATACCATTCGCATCATAGCCATTGATATTTTTCACGCCCATAGCATCCAGCATTTCTTTGGCATCTTCCTGCATGTCTTTGCGCATCTTCAATTCATTCTCCTTCAATTCTGCATCAAACGACAACACAGGCAATCCCCACTTATCTTTTTTGTTTTTATCCAACGTGATTTTGTTGGCATGATCGGGAATGATTTCTCCAAAGCCCATAATACCCATCGTCCACGAACCCGGTTCTGTAAGCGCATCCTTATAAGCACCGCCAATGCTCAATTCTGCTACTTCATGTCGATACCCCTCGCGACTGGCGCCCCCTTGGTAACCAAATCCACGCAGATAATCGCGCTTGTCGCCAAACAAATTTCTAAATCGTGGAATATAAATACCATTGGCGCGTCTACCATAGTAATACTTGTCTTCATACCCATCAACTTTTCCGCCAGCACCTACGCCCAGGTGGTGGTCCATAATATTATGACCGAGCTCACCACTTGAGCTTCCTAATCCTTCGGGCCAGATATCCGTTGCGGAATTCATGAGAATCCAAGCGCTATTAAATGTACTGGCATTCAGAAAAATAATCTTTGCATTATATACATAGGTCTGATTATTTTCTGCATCCAAAACTTCTACGCCGGTTGCTCTTTTTTTATCTTTATCGTACAATATTTTGGTAACAATCGACCAAGGACGCAATGTAAGGTTGCCGGTTTTTTGTGCTGCCGGTAACGTAGAAGATTGTGTGCTGAAATAGGCGCCGAACTGACATCCCAACCAGCATTTATTGCGGTACTGACAATTGGTGCGGCCTTCATGGGCTACGGTTAAATTAGCCGTTCTTCCAATAATCATCTGGCGGGCACCTTTATAATATTCCTTCAGCCTCTTGGAGGCATCTTTCTCTACGCAGGTCATATCCATCGGAGGTAAAAATTGTCCGTCGGGCAATTGTACCAATCCATCCCGATTACCACTGATGCCGGCAAATTTTTCTACATAATCATACCAGGGAGCGATATCCTTATAGCGTACCGGCCAATCTACTGCAATTCCATCTTTGGCATTGGCTTCAAAATCAAAATCGCTCCAGCGATAGCTCTGGCGACCCCACATCAACGAACGACCCCCTACATGATAACCGCGGAACCAGTCGTACCGCTTCTGTTCTGTATACGGACTTTCCTTTTCATTTACCCAATAATCGAGATTGGTTTCGTTCAGCGGATAATCGCGATCAAGCACCGGATAATCCTTAATCATTTCCTGGGTTTTTCTTCCACGGTGCGGGTAATCCCATGCCTCTTTATTGGCGTTCACATAATCTTTAATGTGCTCAATATTTCTGCCTCTTTCTAGCATCAATACTTTGAGCCCCTTTTCGGTTAGCTCTTTAGCAGCCCAGCCTCCGCTAATACCGGAGCCCACCACAATTGCATCAAATGTTTGTTCAGCCATAGTTCGTATTTTATTATTTGATCGGGTTTAGTAGTTTATACATCACAAATCTGAATTGCTTTCTTTAAAGATCCCAACTTATCTGCACTTGCCGGAATAAATTCCTGTGCAACATATTGCTGAAAGCCGGTTGCCAAAATAGCTTTCATAATTGCCGGATAATACAATTCCTGCGTCTCATCAATTTCGTGCCGTCCCGGAACACCTGCCGTATGATAGTGGCCGATATACGGATGATAGGTGCGGATGGTATGTATCACATCCCCCTCATCTATTTGCATGTGATAAATATCGTACAAGAGCTTAAAATTGGGTGATCCGATTCGCTTGCACAACTCAACACCCCAGGGAGTTTTATCGCACATATAATCTTTATGATCTACCTTACTATTCAGCAACTCCATATGAATTACTACGCCTTTCTTTTCGGCGAGCGACATAATTTGTTTAAGGCCGTCGGCACAGTTTTGCAAACCCACTTCATCCTGCATTCCGTTGCGGCTGCCACTGAAGCAAATCAAATTAGTATATCCCGCGGCTGCTACTAGTTCTATGTGCTCGGTATAATTTTTTATCAGTTGCGCATGGTATTGAGGATCATTCCAGCCTTTGGTTAAGCTGATTTCTGCGCCATTGCACATGGTAGATACCAGGTTATATTTTTTTAGCGTATCCCAATCTTTTGGCCCTACCAGATCGATGCCTACCAGCCCAATTTCTTTGGCAGTAGCACAAAGCACATCGAGCGGCGTATCGCTAAAACACCAGCGGCAAACCGAATGATGAATATTCCCTTTTAACATATGGGTAGATTGAGGAGCCGCATTTGCCTTAAGAAATGGAGCTGCTGCAACAGCCGCAGATCCGGCCAGCATATTTTGAATAACTTTTCTTCTGCTCGTTTTCATGAATCTATATTTATCAGATAGCTGCCGTTGTTTTTTTGTTTCTCATGTAGAAAAACAACAGCGTAAATGCCCCTATCAATATCACTGGAATAATTAAGGTTACGTTCAGCACTTCGGGCCCTGCAAGCTTCTTGGCCTCATTCAACATTTCAGGCGTAGCCTGATTTACTGCTGTTCCTGCAGGTAGGTGGTTGCCTAGCAGACGATCGTAGTAACCCCCCATCAATAAAGTATACACCGAAACGGCAAACATCCCCGCGCCACCCAGTAGATTAAGCCCTACTGCCCCGGTTTCTGGCATATTTTCTGATACAAATCCCAACATGGTTGGCCAGAAATAACATACTCCCATACCAAAAATCACCGCTCCCAAAAACAAAAGGTTCCCGTTGGTATGGCCCAACATATACAAACCAACTACAGATAAAATTGCCGACATCAGCAAAACACCGGTTGGAGAAAGTTTATGAACAACCGGCCCGGCCAATCCTCTGCCAATTACCATAATACCCTGTGTTACCGTTAACAACAAAATGGCATTGTCAGATACATTTTTTAATAATACATTTACCCATTGTGCGGTAAATAACTCAGTAATGGCTGTTCCAAACATCAACACAATCATTACCAGGAAAAGCGGATTTAGCAAAGACTTATACATCTTATAAGTAGAAATACCACTAGCCATTCGCTCCGTTACCGGGAAGGATAATTTGTTGAATAAATAGCCATATAGTAAGGTTGGGATAACCATCAGACCAACCTGCACCTGCCAGCCGATACCTGCTTTGTCTAAGAAAAATACAAGTAGGGTACCAATAACTATTCCCCCTGGGAACCAAAGATGAAAGTGATTCAGTTTGGTTGTTTTATCATCCGCGTAAATGGTTGATACCAGTGGGTTACATGCAGCTTCTACCGTACCATTCGCAATACCAATCAACAAAGTTGAAAAGAACAAAGTCCAGTATCCCGATGCAAATACGGTTAACAAAATTCCCAATAAATGAAATGAAAACGCTGCCAATAATAGTTTCTTCATCCCGATAATATCCACAACCAACCCTCCAATTATCACAGCCAAAGGAAAGCCCAAAAAGGCAGTAGATGTAATTGTAGCTATTTCAGTAGAGCTTAAATTAAAATCTGATTTTAGTGACTCCAAAATACCGGCGCGAATACCAAATGACAAGGAAGTTACCAGCAATGCCAGGCAACTGGCTACAAATAATTGATTACGTTGGGGAGTAGGTTGCATACTTTCATATGGTTAGTGAAAAAAACAATCGCGGGTTAAATATAATTTTTATTTTTATTCCCGCATCAATTATTCAGTGAAGAGGGTATTTTTACCGATGTATGGTAGAATCACCATTTTCTTTATCTGATTGTATCAAATAACATAATATGAACCGAAAACTTAAAATGGGTATGATTGGCGGAGGATTAGACGCTTTTATTGGTGCTATTCACCGCATGGCTGCCGGTATCGACGGACTGATTGAATTATCCTGCGGTGCCCTGAGTGCCGACCCCAACACGGCTATAGAATCCGGAAAAGCACTGATGCTGCCGGTAAACAGAACCTATACCAGCTATCAGGAGATGATTCAACAAGAGTCGCAACTGCCCGCAGAAGAAAGAATGGATTTTGTAACCATCGTTACCCCCAACTTTGTTCACTTTGCCCCGGCGATGATGGCCTTGGAACATGGATTTCATGTGGTAATTGAAAAGCCCATCACTTTCACGCTCGATGAAGCCAAACAATTACAGCAAAAAGCAAAGGAAAAGGGCCTATTGCTTTGCCTTACCCATACATACTCGGGATACCCCATGGTAAAACAAGCCAAGGCAATGTGTAAGGATGGCGTATTTGGCAACATCAGAAAAATATGGGTTGAATACCCCCAGGGATGGTTGAGCCAACTTTCTGAGAAAGAAGGAAATGCCCAAGCCGCCTGGAGAACCGACCCCACCAAATCGGGTAAAGCCGGATGTATGGGAGATATCGGAACCCATGCAGCCCATCTGGCAGAATATATTTCGGGCCTTAAAATCACCCACCTTTGCGCCGATTTAAACATTATGGTACCGGGCAGGGCCCTCGACGATGATGGCAATGTGCTGCTTAAATTTAATAACGGAGCAGCCGGCGTTTTAATGGCTTCGCAGGTAGCCGCCGGCGAAGAAAATGCCCTAAAAATAAGGATCTACGGAGAAAAAGGCGGTATTGAATGGGCCCAACAAGAACCCAATACTCTCTTGGTAAAATGGCTGCACCAACCCACCCAAATATTAAGGGCGGGCGGCAATTTCGGTGATCGGCTGTCGAGCTATGCCGTAAAAAACTGTCGCACCCCCGCCGGTCACCCCGAAGGATATCTCGAAGCTTTTGCCAATATCTACCGAAATTTCGCACTTACCCTTACAGCCCGAATAGAGGGAACCGAAGCCAGTGCCGAAGCCATGGACTTTCCCACAGCTGATGATGGCGTAAGGGGGATGGCATTTATAGACAATGTGGTGGCTTCCGGCGCTTCGAATGAAAAGTGGACGCCCTTCAATATATAATTTGTTCAACCGTTAACCTTTTACACCATGACTACCATCAAAGGACCTGCCATTTTTCTTGCGCAGTTTATGGGCGACCAGCCTCCGTTTAATTCTTTGCAAAGTATCTGCAAATGGGCTGCCTCACTAGGCTTTGTGGGCGTGCAGATTCCGTCTTGGGACAGCCGCTGCATCAACCTGCAACTGGCAGCCGAAAGCAAAACCTATGCGGATGAAGTAAAGGGTATCGTAGAAAGTGCCGGTTTACAAATCACCGAACTATCTACCCATCTGCAAGGACAATTGGTGGCTGTTAATCCTGCCTATGATGCCCTATTTGATGGCTTTGCCCCCGACGCTGTTAGAAATAATCCAAAGGCCCGCACCGAATGGGCAGTGCAACAACTGAAATATGCTGCACAAGCTTCACGCAATTTAGGTTTGGATGCCCATGCAACTTTTAGCGGTGCCCTGCTTTGGCATACGATTTACCCCTGGCCCCAGCGCCCTGCCGGACTGGTAGAAACTGGTTTTACCGAATTGGCCAATCGCTGGAAACCCATACTGGATGTGTTTGATGAGCACGGCGTGGATCTTTGTTACGAAATACATCCCGGTGAAGACCTGCACGATGGAGTGAGTTATGAAATGTTTCTGGATAAAGTACATCAACACCCCCGCGCCTGCTTGTTATATGATCCTTCACATTTTGTGTTACAGTGTTTGGATTATCTTGCCTATATAGACCATTATCATTCCCGCATCAAAATGTTTCACGTAAAAGATGCCGAATTTAATCCCACCGGAAAGCAAGGTGTTTATGGAGGCTATCAGGGCTGGGTAGAAAGAGCCGGACGATTCCGTTCGCTGGGGGATGGACAGGTAAACTTCAAATCTATTTTCAGCAAACTGGCTGCCTATGGCTACAAAGGATGGGCTGTACTCGAATGGGAATGTGCTATCAAACACCCCGAAGCCGGCGCTGCAGAAGGTGCACCCTTTATAAAAAATCATATTATCCGGGTAACCGAAAAAGCTTTTGACGACTTTGCCGGAACCGGCTCCGACGAACAATTTAATCGGAAGATTTTAGGAATAGATTGATATCTTTAATGCTCAACAATTATAAATTATTACCCGTGAAAAAAATTTCTATCGCTTTATTTGTCCTCCTGTTAGCAGGGGCCTGTAGCAGTGGTGGCGACAAAAAAGAAGCAGCCCCGGCACCTGCGAGCGCTGGATCTTCTCTCAGTAGCAACCCTGATTATCAAAAAGGATTGGAACTGATTGCCAAATCAGACTGCCTTACCTGCCATAAAGTAGGCGAAAAGCTTATTGGACCTTCTTACAAAGATGTATCTGCGAAATACGAATCGAATGATGAAAACATTGCTCTGTTAGCCGGTAAAATCATCAAAGGTGGCCAGGGAGTGTGGGGACAAATACCCATGACAGCTCATCCGCAGTTGTCGGAAGCCGATGCCAAGCAAATGGTTAAATATATTTTACTGCTGAAAACAGCTCAATAAAACCTCCCCCCCCATGAAAGTATTGTTCATTGCCCCACTACTGGTTGCCGGAACTGCAGTTTGTATGCAGTTGGCTGCTATCGTTACTCCAACCGAATCCCATCAAGCCCAGGCGCATATTTCAAAGCCTGCCGCTAAAAAGTGGAAGTCGTTGTTTAATGGAAAAGATTTAACGGGCTGGCATACTTATGGAAAGTCTACCGTAAACCCTTCCTGGAAAGCAGTGAACGGAGAAATATTTCTCGACAGCAAAACTAAAACGGATGAAGAAAAAAGGAATCCAGGCGATCTAATCACCAACGAGGAATTTGAAAATTTTCATCTCAAATTAGATTGGAAAGTGAGCAAGAATGGAAACAGCGGTATCATTTTCTGGTCGAATGAAGACACTGCAAAATTCAAAGAATCTTGGCATACAGGACCCGAAATGCAAATACTAGACAATGATGGTCATTCTGATGGGAAGATAGAAAAACACCGTGCCGGCAATTTGTATGATATGATTGCGGGTAAAGAAGGCGTAGTAAAACCTTTCGGGGAATGGAATACAGCAGAAATTATAGCAGACCATGGGAAACTTACTTTAAAGCTAAATGGAGAAGAGGTAGTAAATACTCGCTATGATGATGCAAACTGGAAAAATATGATTGCCGGCAGTAAGTTCAAAACCAAAAAAGACTTTGGCACATTTACCAAAGGACACATCGTTTTACAAGACCATGGAAACGATGTATGGTTTAAAAATATTCAAATTATGGCTTTATAGAAGGAGGCATAACTTCTCATAAAAGATTTACAATTCTGTTTTAACTAGCTGATTTCACTTTATGCAGTTATCCATTCCGGATGATCAATATTTTATGCAGCAGGCGCTGGTTCAGGCGCGTATGGCATTTGAAGCTGATGAAGTTCCGGTGGGTGCTGTTGTGGTTTTGCAGAATAGAATCATTGCTCGTGGACATAATCAGGTAGAGCAACTCACTGATGCCACCGCCCATGCAGAAATGTTGGCAATTACCAGTGCCTTTCATGCGCTCGGCGCAAAATATTTGCCCGATGCAACCCTGTATGTAACCCTGGAACCCTGCCTGATGTGTTGTGGGGCCTTATTCTGGGGGAAAATTGGCCGAGTAGTATTTGGCGCTTCCGACCCAAAAAATGGCTTTAAATCGAAAACCGCTCCTCATTGGCCCCTTCATCCCAAAACCGAATTGGTAGGTGGGGTTTTAGAAGCAGAATGTGCTGCTTTAATGACTGCCTTTTTCAAAAACAAGCGATAAGGCAGTATTGATTATCGATTTTTGGAACAATTAACCCAGTAAAATGCCATTAATCGATTAACCCACCTAATTTTGCTACATCATTAAAATCATACTTGTATGTCATTCACACTTGCACCCCTTCCATATGCACACGAAGCACTCGAGCCGCATATCGACACGCTTACCATGCAAATTCATCATGGAAAACACCACCAGGCCTATGTAGATAATTTAAACAAAGCCCTGGCCGGAACTCCTAATGAAGGAAAAACGCTGGCTGAAATTGTAGCCATCGCCGGAAGTATTGGTGCACCCGTTCGCAACAATGGAGGCGGACATTGGAACCATACGTTTTTCTGGGAAAGCCTAGCCCCCAATGCCGGCGGTACTGCTTCTGGAAAACTGGGAGATGCCATTACTGCTGCTTTCGGATCGTTTGATGCCTTTAAAGAAAAAATGGCTGCTGCGGGTATGACTCGTTTTGGCAGCGGATGGGCCTGGTTAATTGTAAAAGATGGTAAACTGGAAATCTGTTCTACCCCTAATCAGGATAATCCGTTGATGGATATCGCAGAAGTAAAAGGAACTCCGATATTAGGGGTGGATGTTTGGGAGCATGCTTATTATCTCAAATACCAAAATCGCCGCGCTGATTATCTGGCTGCTTTTTGGAATGTGGTTAACTGGACAAAAGTTACCGAGCGTTTCGAAGCCGCTCATTAAAATATCATAGAACAAGGGCTGCTGAAAATAACTCAGCAGCCTTTTTTAATTATTACACATGAAGAACGGTTTAATTATTGCCATAAGTTTATTGGCTTTCACCTCTTGCAGTAACAAAAAACTGGTTGTGATGAGTAAGGGCGCAGCAAAAATTAATGCAGATGCCGGCACCATTCAATCTACTGATGGCGCAGGGCACGAAGAAAATGCAGTGCTTACAGGTACCAAACAATGGACCATTGAATCTCCTGCAGGTAAGGGTTCTTTTGAACTTGCGGAAAAAGGGCTCTATGTAGTGAATGCCAAAAACGATACCATCATTGGCAGCTACCAAAATTATGTTTCTGCGGATAAAGCTGGTCAGGTTGTTTCGCAGGAAGTAGTTACCCAAAAATTAGATTCCTTAAAATTATTGGTGGAAGGGAAAAACGTTTCTGCTGCTAATCGTAATTTTTATATCCTTCCTAATCAAGCTGCGCTCGTAACGCCCAATCTAGACGCAGAGATAGTGGGGCCTTATCACAAAATGACTTCCGCTGCCAGCAAAAACGGCGAAGCGCCTGAGGTATATCGGTTTTACAGTATTCGTGAAATCCGCGAAACCATTGGCAAACTGGAAGTATTAACGCGGCCCATAAAAAAATAAAGCAGGCTAGTCCGGAACCGGATCATATCCCTCACCACCCCCAGGCCGGCAACTGGAAATTCGGCGAATAGCTAACCATCCTCCTTTAAAGATTCCATGCTTTTGTAAAGCCGTTACGGCATATTGCGAACAGGTAGGGGTATACCTACATTTAGGCCCCATCGCCGGAGAAATCACATACTGATAAATTCGTATCAGCAGAATGAAAGGAAATACGATAATGCTTTTTATTGTTTCAGGTAGCTTCACTATTTGGCGGGCGTTATAACAATATTTCTATACTCTACCGGACCATGATCGCCTTGTAAAAAAATAGGTCCGGGCTCCCCCTCTTTGCTGTTGAGTGCCCCACCAGTAATGCCGGGGATAATCTGATCAACAATAATTGCTTTGCCGTTTGCGGTAACGGATACGCGGCGACCAATGAGGGTAATATCATAAGACTGCCATTCTCCGGGTTTTTTGGCAACCATTTCATTCGGCGTTAAAAAACCATAGATGCCTCCAAAAAGGGTGGAACTGGGTTCGAGGCCATAATTATCTTCTACCTGCACTTCATATCTGCCTCTCAAATACACGCCACTGTTACTTCCTGCAGGATACCGAAATTCGATATGCAGTTTAAAATCATTGAAGCTGGCATCGGTAATAATATTAGAACCAGATTTAGGACTTTTCAAAACGCCCGCTTCTACCATCCACTGTTGTTCTTTACCAGACATATGCCAGCCGCTTAAATCCTTTCCATTAAACAAGGCAATCGGTTTACCCCAAACCGGAGGATTGCTTCTTTTTAGCAATGGGGCGCGCTCACCTGTAAATGGATATTTATCTCCCTTAGGGGTAGTAATTGTTCCGCTTAGTTGATCGTTTTGCAGCATACCTTCAAACACCAGGGGATTATTACTCATGTCCCACTGAGTAGGAATGGAAAAACTAACTTTGCCATTATCATATTTTACCTCGGCTATTGGACGAGCACTGCCCCCTTCTGCTACAAAATAACCTACCAGTGTTTTTAATCCAGACAATTTTACCTCCAGCCATGAAGGAGCTACGCGGTCCATCTGAACAGTTAAATCCCAACGACCAATAATTGGACGGCTATCTTTAACTTGAGCAGCTGCATGATTGGTTGCAATCGTTAATAGAGATACAAACAATAGTACAAAAGAGGCGATACGAAATTTCATAATTAGGAATTTGTGGTAAGTTACTATTTTATGCGGAAAACCGCTCAGGATCCATAGAGATTCTTGCCAACGATTTTCAGTTACTGAACAACTTTTTCAATAGCTGCAATCAGAGCCGTTGCCTCCTCTTTCAGTTGCATCATCAGCATCCGGTTCATGGTTTGTCCGGTATTGATAGACACTGCCCAGTTGGCATATTCATTCAGCTCACGGGGATTATTGGTAGTAAATGAAACGGGTTGTTCGGGTGGTCGAATATAATATTTGAAAGCAGCATTGGTTTCGGGGTTGAGCATTTTTTCAAATACCCTAGCATCAAAAACCCTACTGGCAGCGGTTCGCATCTGAACGGAGATATTATCTTCCATTTGTTGTATTTGTGCAATCTTATCTTTCGCGTCTACATAGTGGTTGATTTTTTCAATGATCTCCTTATTGTGCAATATTCTGAATCCCCCATCATTTTCCATTTGTTTCAGGGTTCCTTCTGTTGCATAAAACGGCTCTCGTAACGATAACATTCGCGCATAGTAATAAATTTCCCGGCTGTACTTATCTCTGTCGGCCCCCAAAAGTAAATGAACCAGTGAATCTACCTGTTGTCGCTTTTGTGATTTAAACGCGATGCTGGCAGTCAACTTTGCCGTGTCTTGCTTTAAATCACTTACCAAATCTTCCAGGTATTGATGGGCTTTTTCTTTTTCAGCAAAGTGTTCCCGAATATTTTCTGCAAAAAAACCAAGCGTCACCGCCAAGAATATCATAAGAAACTCACCCGCATATTGCCGGAAACTTCTGGGAGACGAGTGATGATGGGAATGATGTACTTCCATATAGGGTGACTATTTTCAAAAAATACTTGCTGTTTACAAATATACTCTCTTATTCCTTTTCGCATACCGAAGGAATCCCCGACAAATAGTTATTAGCAGAGCAGGCGCTCCCGTTTATTTATTCGTTCCCGAAGCGGAATGTATACTTGTGGAATCTAACAGCGATTTATTTACAAGATAGATATAGGGCTGATGAAAGTGATGCACAAAGATTTTATCGGGGTTATTCGGGAATCTGGCATAATAATCTGCATCCGGCTGCAACACAATAGTCTCACCCACCCGGGCATAATTGACTGTATGCACAAATGGCGGCACTTGTAAGCCCACCAGCTTATCACTCACTCTTTTACCCATGATTTTCCCCAAATATTTTTCGAAATTTTTCTCTGCCCTACGGGTTGGCTTATCCAATCGATTATACATATACCGTAAAGCCCAGTTGGTAGGAAATTTTTGTTTCCCTATGATATCTTTTGCATTGGTAAAGGGATTGATTTGATTAAAATCGCCCACCGTTTGCACCGTTATCGGCATCTCCGGAACCCAGTCAATTGCATTTACCACATTAAAAGCCCACCCACCCCTCGTTGCAGCTTCGTAATCGTATGCGAAATATACATTCCCGGGTTTAGGTGCCGCCGTACTATATGTTTTTATTTGCCAATCCGAAGCTATTTTTTGTTGCTTTTGCCACTGGCGCAGATGAGCGGTTAATAAATACGAAATGCCGCCTCCCTGACTATGCCCGGTTATCAACAGATTTCGGTATCCCTTTTTATAAAGAGAATCTAGCCGCGGCAGAATGTCTTTTCCCAGGTAAGCGGTGCTAATCATCCAGCCCACATGCACGGCCGCCTGTGGATGATCGGCCACCTGATAGGGCACTGTATCGTTTCCAGGTAAAATAATTTCACCCTTAGCGGGTATCATGGCCGAATAAAAATTCGATAACCAGCTATCCGGATTAGGAAGCGTGCCCCGCACAGATATAATAGCAGTATTCCGGTTGTCGGTCCACAACTCCCATAAATTCAACAACCCTATTTCCGGAGAACGATAGGCTCGCTGAAAACGAGTAGAAGCGGCCACATAATTACTGTCGCTATAATAACTACTGCCGCTCCCTGTTCTTACGGATACCATTAATATATCTGCCAGCTCAGTGGAATTATACCCTGGTAGTAAAGATTGGGCCTGTATGGAAAATGAAAAAAGTATTCCTGTTAGGGCTGCCAAACAAGCTGTTAAATAAGGGCGACGGCGGATAGCAATTAAATTCATAGTCTGAGCAGTTATCAATATGGGTTAGACAATTTATGTAGCTCAGTAAAATTACTGCATTGATTGGGAAGTTCCGCTATGCAAGAACTAATGTATACATTTTCTGATATGATCAATTATTTTTACCATGGCGAGGGTATCCATAGAGCAATAGGCTTCAAGTGCCGCCCGAGTCGCTCGAATTTTTTTGGGATTGTTCTCTTGGTTCAATTGATAAAAAGCGTTAGCCGCTTCCATCCCATCGGATATCGTAAGCCCTTCATATCCCTCTTCAGGAAATAAAGCAGGCAAAACAGATTTGATAGAGTAGCCATTACCCATTTCCGGTAGATAATACTGTTTTTTTCTAAATACGTCCATCAAATCTACCATTCGACCGATTACCCTGTCGATTGCTGGTTTCCATAAAGGATTGTCGCGAACAAACTCGAGCAAACGACTTCTTTCGAATGTTGCATTATACACTAAAATAGTTCCTTCTTCACCCAATACAGTTAGCAGGTTATTGATAAAATCTGCTGAGGGCGTTGTAATATCGTTTGCCAGATACCCATGTTCAACCGGAATAGCTCCCGGTTCTTGTTGCACTTTCACTGAATATTGAAAGCATACCTGCCGGAAAGGCCAATGACCGTCCAGCTGAGGTACAGCCTGGCTCCAGGTTTCAAAATCCATATAATAAATCGGATAATGAAGCGTTGAAATAAAAGATTGAAGCTGAATAAGGTCTACTACCGGTTCCCCAATTTCTTCCTCTTCTATCTCCGCTTTTGGATTACAATGCGAATAAAAATCACAGCGATAGGGCTGCGTGCACTGATCACCTGGTGCAACAAAAGGTGGCTGCAATTTATTGGCAACTACCTGCAGCAACTCCTCCGACTTTGCCTGTAAGAAAGTACTATATTCCTTAACCTGATCTGTAATAGCAGTGGTGGTAAATAACTCATTTAATGCCAATGCGCCTTTTCTCACATACTGATTATTGATATAGATCAGCGAAATCTGTTGCAAGGGCAATCCGGCACCTGTGATAACATGATATTGGAAAGCGGCATCCATTACAAAAACATCTTTTACCCGGGTACTGCCTTTTACTTCATAGGCATACCAGCCATCCGGCCTTTTTACCAAAATATCGATTGCACACAACAACCCCTCATACTGAAAAGCTGCTTCGTAAATAATGGTTCGTCCGGCGGCAATCCATTCAGCGGTTTTTTTAACGGATAGGGCATATTGAAAATAGTCGGGAGGAGAAGCATCCACCCCTCCGGGAAATAATTGGCGGGCAAGTTCGCCCAAATCGGTTCCAGTTTGAAATAGCTGTTGCTGTTGCTTGTCGATAGGATCTTTTAATGATGGATTATATTTATGCAACCATAATCGCAGGTTGCACTGGCAGCCATACATAAAAGTTGACTTCGATAAAATATGTTTTGGGGGAAGTTGCATAATTAGGAATGGCTTTCCGGTAATGTTGTTTCATCAGGTGCCTCTTTCAGCAAGGTATGCGATAATTGTTTGGAAGCATTGGCTCCCATTTTCTTTAACTCTTCTACTTTGCCAATCAAATTACCTCGCCCAGTATGTAACTGCTTGTAGGCCTGCTCAAATGCGTTTCCGGCATCTTCTATCTTTTTGCCAATCTGTTCCATATTATCTAAAAATCCATGGAACTTATCATACAACGATCCGGCTTTATTGGCAATGTCAATCGCATTTTCGTTTTGCTTTTCAATGCGCCATAATTCAGCCACTATCTTTAAAATTGCCAGCAAATTAGTGGGACAAACCAGCATAATATTTTTATCATAGGCCTTCTTCCATAGTTCGGTGTCTTTTTTCAAGGCCTCTAAAAATGCCGGCTCAATGGGCACAAACATCAATACATAATCCAGCGCCCCTGCATATCGTCCATATTTTTTCTTCGAAAGCAAATCAATATGTCGGTAAATGGAAGTTAGGTGGTCGGCCCAGGCTTTGGCTCTTTCCGCTTCATCTGTAGCATTTACATACCTTTCCCAGGCAATCAATGAAACCTTGGCATCAATAATTACCCTGCGCTGATCGGGATATACAATCATAACATCCGGCTGCAACATATTTCCTTCCTCATCTTTCAAAACATTACCGGAAGCATCCCTTATATATTGTTGTACCAGATAATTGCGATCGCGACTTAATCCGCTGTTTTCGAGTAAAGTTTCCAGCACCATTTCTCCCCAATTACCCTGGGTTTTTATATTACCTTTTAGGGCAGTAGTTAGGTTATTGGCTTGCTCACTCACCCGCACACTGGTTTGCACGAGCTTCTCAATTTCTTTGGTAAGACTAAACCTTTCATTGGATTCTTTTTGATAGGCATCGGTTACTGCTTTTTTAAATCCCGTTAGTTCCGTTTGCAAGGGCAGCAGAATTTGTCCGATTTTTTCTTCGTTTTTTTGCATCAGCTGATTACTATTTTGCTGCAGAATTCTGGCTGCCATTAACTCCATTTCAATTTTCATAGCCTCGCTGATTTGTTGTTGGGATTGGCGGGCTTCCGCAAGTAAAACTTGGTTAGCGCGACCCCTTTCTTCGCTTACTGCAAGTTGCGACTCCAATGCAGATTTTTGATCTCTAAGAATGGCTTGTGCTTGTTGATCTTGTTGCCATTGATTTTGGAGTTGCCAATATTTTTCCTGCTCTTGTTTAAGAGCACTTTGCTGCGATCGGCTGGCCAGCCAATAGCCCAATATGCCGGAAAGTAGGGCCACCACCAAAAATAAAACAATCAAAAAAATTTGCATATAAATGAATTTGGATGCAATATACATTAGCAGAATACAACCTATTGATAGACCCGCTGCATAGCGGCAATTTTTTCCTGCATAGTTTTTCGTAAGGCAAATGGCTCTTTTACTTCTACACCCGGACCATAACTGAGTAAGCTCATAATCAGTTCGGCAGTTACATAAACGGTTAGCTGAACCATTACCCCTTTGGCAGACTCGCTCAATACAACCTGAGAATGATGCAAAGGTTGCGCTAATATATAGGGTGCCTGCTCTTTATCAAAGGTTACCACAATGTTTTCCGGACTGGCAGCTGCAGTATGGGTAATGCCAAAAGAATATTGAAAATAATCCGCTGCCCGAAATGTGGGATCGGAATAAAAAGGGCTTTTCGATTTGCGTATTCGATTTATGCGGTCGAGCGCCAGAATCAGTACTTTTCGGGGTGCATCAGAAAATCCCACCACATACCAGCGATTTCGGTATTCTTTTATCAAATAGGGAGATAGCAGGTGTTGCTTAACCGGCGCCCCAAATTTTGCATATTCAATTTCAAGTGTGGTTTGAGAAACAATCGCTTGTAAAATCATTTCCAACCATTCATTTCCCCCTGTTGCAACCGGCTCTTCTACCTGAATCAGTTGCTTTTCAGATTTACCAATCAGCTTACTTACCCGATACCCTTCTATCAATCGATTAATAGCAGTTTCAAATTGATCGAATATTCTGCTCCCTTTTAATTGTTGCAATAGAGCCGTAGAATAATCCAAGGCGGTAATCTCCTCTTCCGACAAGGGCAGTCTTTTAATAGAATAGCCCGGGGTAGCATAGCAGTAGCCCTTTTTTATTTTATCATATTTAATGGGGGCGGCATACATATCCCGCATCTGCGCCAGATCTTTATTAATCATGGAAACCGATATATCTCCATCCAGTTGCTGCATTACCCGCTGCCGAATTTTCTCCAAATCTGGGTAGGGGCGCATACTATTGGATAAGCAGGCATCAATGGCATAATAGCGAAGCAGGGCATTTTTATTAACCGGCATAAAAAAAATTTCAGTCTACCAATAGATTACAGGCTGATTACTCAGCTTTGTGTTATGATCCGGTGGCAAGGTATACGGAGGCTGAGGGGGGATGAGGCATTGCCCCGGATCATTTTATTCGTAAATGTAAATAAGAATTCAGCAAAGTCGGCTGTTTTAACTTTATGTTGAGATACTGAAACCCCGACAATAAGTTGGTCAATAAACTGCTAGGTCTTCCCCATTCACTACCTTTCCCGAGTACGTTCTTTTGATTTCCTCCAGCAAGCTTTCGTAGCTGCTTCCAAAAGTTAGCTGATGGGTAAGAATAATCAGGGGCGGCTTTACTGCCAGGCCAATGCTGGCAAGCTGAGAAGTAGAGGTATGAAAAGTGCTGTGGTATTTTTGCCATTTAGGCTCCCGCTTTTGTAAGCCTGCTTCGGAATACACTTCATGCACTAATATATCGCAGCCCCTTGCCATTTCAACTAAGGATTCGCTATACGTGCAATCACCCGACACCACGATCACTTTATCAGCCGTTTCAAAACGATAGCCCAACGCGTGCTTCCAGCTTCCATGTTGTACCTCAAAAGCTTTCACCCGAATATTTTCATCCCGATAAACCTCACCCAGTGTTACTTCCGAAACTTCTACTCGGTATCCATCTGCATTTCCTCCCTCTAATCCTTTCAATCTGATTTCTTCATCTTCTGAATAGGCTTTTTTAATTAGCTGAGTCATGCGTTGGATTCCCGGGGGGCCTACAATTTGCAGTGGATGATTTCGATCTAACACTGCCGGCGTATACATAAAATCACTAAGGCCCGCGGTATGATCGGAATGTAAGTGCGTGATAAACAAATGGCGCAGCTGAGCGGGCTCCAAGGCTGGTAGGCTCTTATCCCTTGCTGCCTGGGCAGCTCTTCTCACCACACCCGGACCGCAATCTACCACATACGAAGTATTGTTTACTACAATTGCCAGCGAAGGACCTGATCGCTCTGGATTGGCAAAAGGCGTTCCGGTACCCAGTAAAATCAATTGGGTTTTAGGTACGCTGTCTTGCGCCGCCAGTTGAATGTGCGCTGCAATGCAGACCAAACTTAGTAATACTATTTTTCTTCTATTCATGGCTAAAAGTTAGCGGTTTTTGATGGGAATCTCTGCGGATATCGAGAAAAAAAATCATTAGATTACACATACTTTACTACCTGCTTAAAAAACTACGCATGAAAAAGAAATCGCCGGGTACGCCCATTAGTAGAAGTAATTTTTTAAAGCAAAGCGCCAAAACTGCGGGCTGGATGATACTTCCCCGATTTGTATTGGGCGGTAAAGGATATATTCCTCCCAGTGATAAATTATACATTGCTGCAATAGGATGTGGCGGGGAAGGGGAGAACGATATCAAACACCTGGCAACTACTCCCAACAAAAATTCAGTGATTGCCTTTTTGTGTGATGTAGATGAACGGCCAGCAGCAGCCAGAAGAAAGGAATTTCCGAAAGCCGGATTTTACAAAGATTGGCGTACGCTTTTTGAAAAGGAGCAGAAAAATTTTGATGCGGTAACCGTTGCCATACCCGATCATAACCATGCAGTAGTAGGTATGGCAGCTATGCAGTTGCGCAAACACCTCTATTTGCAAAAACCGCTCACCCATGATATTTATGAAGCGAGAAAAATTACCGAAGCTGCTGCTTACTATCAGGTAGTAACCCAAATGGGCGATCAGGGGGCTTCCTCCGACGGGATGAGAACCCTGCAAGAATGGATGGATGAAAAACTGATTGGAGAGGTAGAAAAAATTTATTGCTGGACCAACCGACCTGTGTGGCCGCAGGGTATTGCTTGGCCAAAAACCCAATCTGCGATTCCCAAAGAGCTAGACTGGAACCTATGGCTAGGCACGGCACCTGATACAACCTACATAAATAATCTGGTTCCTTTTAATTGGAGGGGATGGTGGCGTTTTGGTACTGGTGCGCTGGGCGACATGGGTTGCCATATCATGGGGCCGCCCTTTAAATTACTGAAGCTAGGATACCCTACAGAGGTTTCCGGATCGGCCAGTACCTTATATTCAGGGGTATTTCAGGAAGCTGCTTTCCCTGAGAGCGGACCAGTTTCCAGCAGCTTACTATTTAAATTTAATCAAGCAAACGGAAAACCACTCGACCTGATTTGGATGGATGGGGGCATAGTACCGGAGCGACTATCAGAAATTGCGCCGGGTTTGAATATGAATGAGGCACTGGGCGATTGGCCCGGAGAAAATGACTTTGAGGGGGCTACTTTATTTATTGGAACCAAAGGAATGGTTTCCTGTGGTTGGGGGGGAAATCATCCCAGGGTAATTACTCCGGCATTGAAAGAAAAAGCTTTACAAATTCCTGCGAAATATCCCCGGGTTACAGGTGGCTCAGATGGACATTGGTGGCAGTGGATTGATGGATGTATCAGCGGATACAAAAACGCCCAACTCAGCTCTCCTTTTGAGGGATATGCCGGTCCGCTCACCGAAACCGTGCTACTGGGTAATTTACTACTACAAAGTTTTCAACTGCAGGAGAAAATAACGCGCGGCACATCCGTTGAAACCTCGTTTCCACATCGGTATAAAAGCCTTTTATGGGATGGGCCAAACATGCGGGTAACCAACCTGGATGCCGCCAACCAGTTTGTAAAAAGAACTTACAGAAATGGTTGGGGAAGCTTATAATCCATTATTGAGCAGGCTGCAGTCGATAGGTTGCCAATAATCGGGAAGCAGGGTCGGCAACAAGGGCGGAAGGTGCTTTTGCCAGTGGAATCCGAAAAGTTTCTTGTTGCTTTTTCAACGTAAACTGATTCACCAAAGAACCAGCCCCCGACTGCTGTATTTCAATTTCGAGGGGAAGGGTATATAAATTTTCAGCACTGTCTTGCGCTAGGGTGATAGCAAGGGATTTGGAAGATGCTTCGTATTGCCAACTGATGGTGATATGCGGTATGCCCGAACGTAACAGCCACTGATCAAAAAAGGATTGCAGTTTTTTCCCGGAGGCTTTTTCCATTTCAGCTATAAAATTTCCGGTGGTGGCATTCGCATTAAAATACTTTTTATAATAACTACGAATCCCTTGTTGAAATGCGGGGTCGCCAATGGTATTGCGTAACATATGTAAAACCCAGGCACCTTTCTGATAGGTGATGGCACTGGTTACTTCTTCTTTTTCCGGGGAACGATCAGCTACAATGGCAAAGTTTTTTCCGCCGGCATAATATCGTTCGATGGTTTGTTTGGCAGATTGTAATCCCTTAACAAATGCTTGCCGTCCGGCATCATGTTCTACAAACAATAAAGTAAAATAGGTGGCAAAGCCTTCGCTCAGCCAAACATCATCCCAAGTAGATTCGGTTACTGCATTGCCAAACCATTGGTGGGCAATTTCGTGTATCACTACTTGTTGGGTTCTTTCAGATCTTGTACCCGTTACTAATTTTTCGGTATAGAAAATAGCCGAAGAGGTTTCCATTCCCCCACTCACACTGGGCGCCTGAATATTGGCCAGCTTTTCGTAGGCGTAGGGACCAACATAATCGGTGTAAAACTGCAACACTTTTTTAGTGGGTTCGGCAAAATCGTAAAACCCTGCTGCGCGATTTTGGGGATGCACCCAGGTTTCTATAGATTTCCCCTGAAAGGTATCTACATACTGAACGGCATATTCCTGAATGCCCAATACAAATAACCAAGGCGACACCGGAACCGATTGTTTCCAGTGTGTCAGTTTCGTTGAGTCGTTCAGCACCGACACTTCCTGTAATAAGCCATTAGAAATTACCTGATAGTGCGATGGAGCCGTAACCTTGAATTCTACAGTGGCTTTATCGGAAGGGTGATCAACCATGGGAAGCCAATGCCGTCCTTTGTTTGGCCAGTTATCACTACTGAAGCTTCTTTTACCAAATTGGGTATTGCCAATTCGCATCCCGGTATAAGGTGATCCACTGTATCGAATTTCTATAGTTGCAACCAAGCCGCTGTCTCTAACATTACCCGGAAGTGATATCTGTAGGCGGTCTGATTGATGTGTATAGCTCAACAATTGACCTTTTAATTGCACAGAAACAACCTGCATACCTTTCCCTTGTCTTTCTTGATTGCTATTCGCCAAATCGAATTGAATGGCAGTAATACCTCGCTGCGTTATCTTGAAAGTTACCGAGGCGGTGCCGCTAATTTGATCAGAGGCATCAGTTACTGTAAGCGAAAAAGCATAATGAAGGATGTCTATTCCCCGTTGAAAAGGATAGGTATCGGCATATGCCATTCCATGGGTAAGTAAAATAACCGAAATGATTAAAATCTGAACTCTTTTGGTAAGGCGCATTGGAAAAAGGTTTTCCTAATGTAATACTTCTTACCCAAAAATTAGTTGGAAAAAAGAAAATACTAGGGCAGGGGTGCCAAATGCAATCAGCAACAGAAAACATTTTTTTTATAGTGGCACTGTTAATTTTACAGTTGTGCCAACTCCGGGAGAGCTGTTTAATGTAACCTCCCCACCCACCAAATGAATTCTGTTGAAAATATTCATTAATCCCAACCCTTCTGATGCAGGAGTTCCGGGATGGTAATCAAATCCAATACCATCATCTTTAATTACCACATCAAAAGAATCGAGCTGATAGGTAAAAGTAACCAGTACATGATTAGCTTGTGCATGTTTAATAATATTTTGGAAACACTCTTGAATTACCCTAAATATTACTAATTGCTTTTTATGATCCGGTTCTTTCTTATTTCCATTACGGCTTACTTGCACCTGAAGCCTTCCTACTTTATTTATTCTTACTGCCTCTTGAGAAACCGAATCATATAGCCCAAGTAGCTGAATCCGGTCGCTGCTCATCCCCTTAGCAAGATCACGCAGGTCGGTCATGGCTTTGCTGATGTTATCCTTAGCCTCGCTAATTAAATTATTGTCTTTTACTTCCTGCGCTTCTATTAAATTCAATTGCATTTTTGTTAAACTCAATAGTTGCCCTACATTATCATGTATTTCTTGACTGATATTATTCAAAGTGGCTTGCTGAATTTCGTTGCGGGCATTGTTCACTTCGTTGGCAATTTCGGCCTGGAGTTTTTCCTGTGCCGAACGCATTATATAAAGTTTTCGAGAATACGAGACAATCAAAAACACAAAAAACACAAAAAATAGCGCAACAAATATAGTCCCAACAATTATGGCAAATAA
>CAIUKP010000057.1 GCA_903899675.1 uncultured Bacteroidota bacterium
AAAATTACACATACTAGAACGATTCGTTTGATAAAATATTATTAAAAAATTGTGCAATAAGATATTTTATATCTTTAATTACTTTTATTTGAATGCTAACGTTGAAATGATTGGGGGGTTCGGATTATCTTCGCATTTTACGGATTGGCAATTATGGAATTAAACAAATGGGTATGATAAAAGCGGGCATTTTAGGGGGTGGACAATTAGGGAGAATGTTATTACAGGCTGCGGCCAATTATCCTGTGGAAACTTTTATTATGGAAAAGAGTGTCGACTGTCCGGCTGCTCATTTGTGCAACCACTTTGTGCAAGGGGATATCACCGATTTTGATCAGGTGTATGCTTTTGGTAAGGGTTTGGATGTATTAACCATAGAAATTGAAAAGGTTAATGTTGATGCTTTGGAGCAGTTAGCGGCTGAAGGGGTTAGGGTAATTCCACATCCCTCTGTAATAAAAACCATCAAAAGCAAAATTGCGCAGAAGGAATTTTATACCCTGCATCAGATTCCTACACCTGCATATGTTGTAACCGGTCAGGCAGCTGATTTGGCCCAACACCTGCATCGTCTTCCGGGAGTGCACAAATTAAGTGAAGGAGGCTATGATGGTAGGGGTGTTCAGGTAATTGAGCAACCCGCTGATGTTAATTTGGCATTTGATGCACCTGCTATTCTGGAAACCAAAATTGATATTCATCGAGAATTGTCTATGCTGGTAGCCCGTAATGATGCGGGGGGAATTGTAATATATCCTCCGGTTGAAATGATCGTAGACCCCTATCTGAATCAGTTAGATTATCAGATTAGTCCTGCCATCTTACCCGATGAAATATATTGGAAAGCAGAAGCCATTGCCATTAAAGTGGTTCAATCCTTTAATAGTGCTGGTTTATTTGCCATCGAATTACTGGTAGATAAACAACAAGATGTGTGGGTTAATGAAACCGCACCACGCGTTCACAACAGCGGCCACCATTCAATTGAGGGAAATTATAGCAGCCAGTTTGATATGCTTTGGAGAATCATGCTCCATTATCCACTAGGAAATACCGATCCAATTTTACCAACTGCTATGATAAATTTGGTAGGTGCATCTGGATATGAGGGGCCAGCTATTTACCAAGGCTTAGAGGAGGTGCTTGCAATGGATCATTGCTTTGTTCATATCTATGGTAAAAGCAATACAAAACCCGGAAGAAAAATGGGGCATGTAACAATTTTACACAACGACCGGTCTGAACTATTGCATCTCTCCAATAAAATTAAACATACTATTCAGGTAATAGCTTAAAAATTAGCTATTACCTGAATAGTATCGGGGTGTGCTTATTAAACGCTTTTTCACGTTCAAGCTCTTAATATAACCCAAGCCTATCAAGCTTTTCAACTGTAAGCCGGGTGATTTTTTGTCCGAACCGAACAAACGAACATCATCATCATAAATCATATCGAGACTGTAAGTAGCTGAAAAATTCTTGGCCACTTTAACGGTTAACTGATTCGTCATAAATACATCTACATTGCCCGGATTATTGAGGTAGTTAGAGAACAAATCTAAACGAGCCTTGTACACTAGATTTTTTGAAAAAGCATTGTTGTAGTTGAAAGAAGCAAACGCACCTACCTCATTTAAAGTATGTCCGCCCACCGGTACCCCATACGAACCCTTATCCGATAAAGCTTTATTCATTACCAAAGTGGTTCTGGAGGTTAGTGGAGAGATAAACATAGAGAATTTATCGTTTGGCTTATAATCAAAACCCGCAGATAAAATAATGTAAGCAGGCGATAAAAAGGTAGACGAAAATGATCCTATATTATTAGTATAAGTATATCCATCAAAAAACTGTGAACGGAAATTGAACAGTGCCGATAAAAACCATTTGCCGGTTGTATCCATTCTATAACCATACTTACTTAAAATGTCGAATCTATCATCGTTCTTTCTGCTCCCTGCAGAAGTGGTTTGCACGTACCCAAGATTAATATCGAGGTTGTTATCCCAATTATGGCGGTCTTTTTTATAATAGGTGAAATAGTTAAAATAGGCATTGAGGGTCATCGAAAAATTATCCCCTCCTGCTGCCCAGTTACTTAACGATCCTTGAGCCACATTTATATTGAAAACTCCCCCCTTTTTCCAGTTCCATTGGGTAGTGTCCTGCTCTTTTTTAATTTCTCTGGAAGTTTCCGACCGCAATTTTGTAACTGCATTATCCTGTGCATAGGTAACCTGAATACTTGCAAAACTAACAAAAACGAAAAATAATAAGTTTTTCATTGCTTTTTTAATGGTTTAGATACA
>CAIUKP010000058.1 GCA_903899675.1 uncultured Bacteroidota bacterium
ATTCGCTTTGGCCATATGGATCCAGAACTTTACGATCCTAAATTATTTTTTGATCGCGATTTGAGGAAAATTG
Source organism: uncultured Bacteroidota bacterium (assembly GCA_903899675.1). Taxonomy (GTDB): domain Bacteria; phylum Bacteroidota; class Bacteroidia; order Chitinophagales; family Chitinophagaceae; genus Sediminibacterium. The sequence goes on from CAIUKP010000058.1 coordinate 74, forward strand.
AAAAGATGGTGCAAATAGAGATTAATCACAGCCTTGAAAAAACAGGAGTCAGAGAGGCCGAGTTAATTGTTAAAACGAAAAATGGGTGTTATGCTGAGAAAATTGAAAGCTTAATGGGAGATCCGAAATTTCCTTTAAGTCAAAACGAAATGATAGAGAAATTTGTTAAATATAGTAAAACAAGTGTTAAGAAAGTATCAGCACAAAAATTTATCAATACGCATCTAAATGATAGAGGTGAATTGAGATTTGCTGATGCTTGGCAAACACTATTTTAATTTTTGGGATAACGTGATGCTTACATTTTTTAAATTTTTATTAAAAACTATTGTTTTATTTGTTACTTTAAATATTGAAAATTCAATTGGTCAAACAAGCATAGTTGTAGATAATTATCCGTCTAAAGCTGTAAAAATAATTGTGCCATTTACTCCTGGTGGTGCAACCGATATCACTGCTCGGATAGTTGCTGAAAAATTGCAGTTTAAATGGGGTCAACCAGTTTTGGTTGAAAATAAACCAGGTGGTGGAAGTAATATTGGTGCGGATTATGTGGCTAAATCACCTCCGGATGGTTACACCTTGGTTTTAGGTGTAACGGGTTCACATGGGATCAACGTAAGCTTGTATAAAAAAATGCCATATCATCCTATTCGGGATTTTGAGCCCATCACTCAAGCAACAATGTATCCAAATGTAATTTTTACGCATCCTTCGTATCCAGCTAATAATTTACAAGAATTATTGGCACTGGCTAGAAAAAACAATGGCTCGGTCCCATTTGGACACGATGGTACCGGAACAGGATCGCATTTGACAATGGAATTGTTCCTACATAAAGCGAATGTCAAAATGCAATCCATTCCTTATAAAGGATCTTCTCCAATTGTCGCCGATGTACTAGGCAATCAGCTGAGTGTTGGTGTCACTGGAATTACAAGTGTCATATCTGCGTATAAAGCCGGCAAAGTTAAAATTTTTGCTGTGACATCTATTAACCGTTCAGCGGTTGCTCAGGAGTTACCCACCGTTGCTGAACAAGGATTTCCTGGATTTTCGGGCGAACCATGGTCAGGTTTCTTCGCACCAAAGGGCACTCCAAAACCCATTATCAATAAAATTGCAAACGACATGATTGAAGTGATGAAGTTGCCAGATGTCGTGAAAAAAATGACTGACTTGGGAACTCCATTGGTTGCCAGTCGTCCAGAAGAATTTGCAATTTTTTTAGCCAAAGAAATTGAAAAATGGGCTGAGGCTGTAAGAGTATCGGGAACAACAGAAGATTAATGGTCGACGTAAATACGTATAAATACGAAAAACAAAGGTTCCATAATGCAGAAAATATATATTGTCGTTATTTTCATATCCACTTTATTTACATCTGCAATTGGCCAAAATAATTTTCCAAATAAAAAAATTGAATTAATTTTACCTTATGCGGCTGGTGGTGGGGTGGATGCGATGGCTAGATCTTTTTCAAGAGAAGCTAGTAAGCTTACCAACACACAATGGATAGTCATCAATAAAGACGGGGCAGGGGGATTAATTGGGTTCACCATGCTAGCAAATGGACCTATTGATGGGTATACATTGATTTTTTCACCAGCCTCGCCCTTGGTAGTCGCCCCTTTCTTGACGAAATCAATGCCTTTTGAAGTCAATAAGATTCAACCAGTTTGCCAAGTATTTGAAAATATTTTTACGCTTGCCGTTCGAGCTGAATCGAAAATTAAAACATTTAATGATCTCATAAAAACTGCAAAAGAAAACCCAGGAAAAATTAATTATGGACATGCAGGTACGGGTAGCGTTCCTCATTTATCTGTTGGAATAATTGAAAAAACTCTAGGCGTTCAGTTCAATGCAATTCCTTACCGTGGAGACGGGCAATTATTGCCACAACTCATGGCCGGGGATGTGGATTTTGGGGTGCCAGCTTTGTCATCAATCATCGGTCGAAATTTAAGGGTTCTGACTGTTTTATCTGGGCAAACTCAAGCAGGAGCACCAGAGGCACCAACAATTACTCAATTTGGTGTTGCCAGCGTCACGCCAGGGTTAAATGGAATTTATGCAAACAGTTCTACACCTTTAAATGTTATTACTAAGTTAGAGGAAATCTGCGCAAAAGTTGTTACCCAAGAGGATTTTATAAAAACTGCGAATACATTGGCGCA
>CAIUKP010000059.1 GCA_903899675.1 uncultured Bacteroidota bacterium
AAAAAGCAGCATAAAAAATACTTGCGATAAGAAGGAACCATTTTTTAACTTGCATATAGAAGAAGTATAGCATGAAAATAGGTTAAATGACTGTAAATGAAAAGTTTACGTTGATTTATTTGTACTGCATTTTTTTAATACATCTTAGGTACCTAAGGGCATGAAAAGGAGATAGATAACATAAATAGTTTTATTATAATGTTTGTTATATGGAAAAACTACATCGTTACAAAGCTGAAATCAAATGGACGGGCAACAAAGGATCAGGCACCGATCATTATACCCATTATGAAAGAGATTTCAATATTAGTATTGGAAATAAGCCAATAATCAATGGATCATCTGACCCAGCTTTTCGTGGGGATAAAAACAAATACAACCCGGAAGATATGCTGGTATCGGCTATATCATCCTGTCACATGTTATGGTATTTGCATCTTTGTTCTGTTGCGGGAGTAGTAGTGGAGGAATATACCGATCATGCTACAGGCATAATGGAGGAAAGGAAAGATGGCAGCGGCTGTTTTACAGAGATTGTGCTAAATCCTCAGGTAATTGTTTCTCTTGAATCAATGATACCCAAAGCAACCGAACTGCATACTCTAGCAAATCAAATGTGTTTTATTGCAAATTCAGTCAACTTTCCCATAAAACACCATTCAGAAATAATAGTTAGTAAGCAGTAAATGCTGGTTAGCAAATTTCAATTAAATAAGCCACTTTTTTATAGACATCCAGGGTAAACGAAATTTACTCAACTCCCTAAACCCGCCAGCCCGCCTAGGCGGGCGTTACCCTTCCAAAGTCCGCCAAGGCGGAGCGAAACCTTACTCAAATCTCTCAGCCCGCCTAGGCGGACCGAGGAATGTGCCGCTCCGCTGAGGCAGAGGAAGGGGTGCTTCGCTGGGGAATAGGGGGATTTAGAATACATTCTAAACTCAACTGTGTTGCAAGGGTCGTTTTTTAATCATGCCGCCCTTTGTGTCTTTTACGCTGTTCATCACCACAAAAGCGTTTGGATCAATTTTTTCAATTTCTGTTGATAGTTTATTCAGCTCAAGTCTTGTAATAACTGTGTAGATGATTTCTAATTCTTTTTCTCGCTCCCCTCTTTTACCATATCCACCCTTACCACTATAAATAGTTACGCCCCTACCCAACTCACGAATAATCATCTGGCGAATATCTTCATGATGCGATGATATAATAGTAACGCCAATATATTCCTCAATTCCCTCAATTATAAAATCAAGTGTTTTGGATACTGACAAATAAGTAATCATAGAATACAACGCCGACTCCATACTCAGAAAATGAGCAGCTGCAGAAAAAATCAACACATTTATTACGATTACGATATCCCCAATAGTAGCCCCTAACTTTTTACTCAAGTATATTGCCAATACCTCTGTTCCATCAATTACAGCTCCCCCTCTCACACTTAACCCAACACCCACACCTAAAAAAAATCCGCCAAATACTGCCACCAGCAATTTATCGGCGGTAACCACATGAAAATCGAATAACAGCAAAACTATAGCCAAAGAAATGATTGCTAGCATAGTTTTAATGGCGAAAGCTTTACCCAAATTATAATATCCCAAAACAATAAATGGTGCATTAATCACTACTAGTAAAGCCGACAATGACCATCCAGTTAAATTAGAAATCAATAATGATACACCTGTTACACCCCCGTCGATAAACTGATTGGCCAATAAAAAGCCTTCCAAACCAAAAGCTGCAGAAAATACACCCACCACAATAAATATTCCATCCCGAATATTTCTCTTTAATTCAATTCTCAAATTTCGATAATGCCTCGCTTTGCCATAACGGGATAATGTGGTAGCAGCATTTTCCATACTCGAGTAAAGTGATTTTATTGCTTGTTTTCCCAAACTATATGATCAGGTGCAATTCCGGCAACCTTTAATAATAGCATAGGCACCATTCGATAGGTTTGCTTAACGCCCGGTTCTATCCGAACCGATAGCTTAGCCGTGTTTGCCTGCAATTCCAAAATGCCAGGATACAATGCCACACTGCTATCAGTTTCTGGATAAATAAAAACAATTCCATATTCACGAGAAAAATCAAAATCAGTAGGTTTACCATTAGCGCCCATGGTAGCAGCCATCCCCATAATACTGTCTAATGCTGCTTTACTGGCCAAAATAATTGGAGTAGGCAGTTGCACAGAAAATGTATTTTTTACAAAATAGCCTTTAGCAACCTCGTAGTTTATATTCACACTTTCTTTCATTTTAGTCTCCTCTGAAACCGCACAGGATATTAATAATACAACCGAAGCAGCTATCCCAAAAAGAGATTGCAAAAAATTGGAAGACTGTTTTGTTTTCACCACCAATGATTTAGATGATGATAAATTCATAAGCCTATTTTGTGCTATTGACATAGAATTGATTGAACAGCCATTTGAAAGTACCATAGGTTAGAGCACGGAAATTTATCTCCGGACCAAAAGCGAGTAATTTCCCTTTACCCATATTGGCCTCAAATGCTGCAACACCATCTTTTAAGTAACTCTGACCCCAAGCCCAGCCACTTCGCAAAGGAGTAGCATTTCCGAACCAGGCTAATGGACGAATTTGTCCGGATATTTGAGCAGCAGGCTGAATGGTAAAAACAGGACTGGCATCAAAATAAATATCCGCTTTAGCTGGCATACCCCAACCGGCCGGGGTTTGGTTATTGGTATTTACCTGCAGCACACTACCTGGAATATAATATTTTTCATTAGGAAGCTTTCGTTCTACCCCATTTACCCGCTCCACCAATGCATCAGAAACTGGCAGTTGAAAATGGTACGCCAATTGAGTAGAAGAGCCAATACAAATGATGGTTCCACCTGCTTCTGCAAATTTTTTAAGCTGTGGGATGGAAGTTGCGGCAGTTAATCTACCTAATTGCGGATGGTATTCTGCAGGAATATCCGATTTATTGGGTTCTCTACCTCTGTTACTAGCTGAACCCAGACTATACGCAGGAATTGCGCCCCCTACAAAAACAATCACATCAAATGAATCTTTTAAATTAGTTGAATCGATGTCTTTGGCATAAATCACCTGGGCAGCATAATTGAATTTTTCCATCAGGAATCTCATCCAACCAGTCGGCATTGTTCCGCCATATTGATCCCAAATAGCAACCCTTGCAGAAGTAATGCGAACCAGGTTGGCTGGCTTTGTATCACTTATTATGGGTACTGCACCCGACCCCTGCAATGCCTGTTGAATGGATGCTTTATTTTTGGCATTCATTGGCACATAAAATGATCCGGTAGTTGTTCCGGCAAGGGTATCCATTGTTCTAAAAACTTCTACTCCGGCTTTCAGCAATGCATTTACCGCTGCGTAAGAATAGTTGGCCGATGCGTTCAGCAGCCAGCCCTTTTCTTTATTAATAGTTGGAATAACGGGCATAGAAATAAATTCCCCAAAAGGTAATTTTTTCATGGGTGCCTGAAACTCATCTAAAATCCGATCGAACTGAATCCCCATGGTGAAGGCAAGCGTCCATCCGGCAGCATCATATGGAGGAACGGGAGGCCCACCGGGATAAGCAAAATCATTGGGATGATCCTGTGGCTCAAATAAGTCGAGCACATGCGGACGAAAAGCCTGATCGGTTTTAACTACCCAGGTACCAGCAGCATATATTTTTCCATTCACCACAGTTTCAGCAGTGGTTTGATGAACGATGATTCCGGTACCGATTAGTGCATTTAAAAAGCGTATAGAAGTGGCAGCATCTGAATTGGGCGGAATAAAATAGGCACGAGGGTCGCGGGCCGAAGGTTGTTTCATAACAGAGTCGTACCATTTAACCGGTATTACCGGCACTTCTGTTCTGGCACCTACCACTGTTGAATCGGGGGTTCTTCTTCCGTTTGCAGGCTGGCGAAGAGATTCTTGATACCCATTTTTTATTGCAGCAGATTTATTGGGAGATAACGCCCAAGTATCCTTACTTCCCTTCTCAATAGAGTTTCTACCCATCTTAAAAATGTTATACAACAATTCATCGCGGTAACGCATCGCATAATTCAGTACAGCATAATTTAGAGAAACCGAATAATCGATTGATTGCCGGAAACGCCAGGGGCCGGGCGTTACGGGAAAAGGGGTTGAACTGTTCGGAATCAGTCTTTCTGGAACCACCGGAATGTTAGAAGGGGTAGGACTTCCAATAATTTCAGTTAACAAGCCTACCATATTATGGAAATAAGTAGTGGTTCGTAATCCACCATTGTACCAAGTAGAATATACTGATCCATTCTTATTAGTATATCCTGGCTTATTCTCTACATTCAATCGATTAATCATTGCAGCACCTACAGATTCTAAACTCGTCATTACAATTGGATCAAATGCATAGTTAAATGGATCCCGGAAGGGAGGACCCGCCACAACAGAACCGGGAGGACCCGACTGGTGATGGTTATACATAATCTGAGGAAGCCATTCGATGTATAATTGGCGGCACATATTCTGTGTTTCCTTTAAATTCAACATGTAGAAATCGCGATTATTATCGTGGCCTGCATACTTCTCATATAATCGGGGCAGATTTTCGGTACTGCGTTTTTCCTTTTCAGCTTTGCGCATATACCAGTTACTTACTAGTTCCTGACCATCCGGATTGGCATGCGTCATCAGAATGATAACATTATCCAAGATGGCTTTGGTTTCTTCATCTTGCCTGCTAACCAGTTGGTATGCCGTTTCAATTAATTGATGAGCCCCAACCACTTCCGTTGCATGCAGGCCACCGTCAATCCATACCACGGCTTTACCTGTTTTTGCAAGGGCCTTTG
>CAIUKP010000060.1 GCA_903899675.1 uncultured Bacteroidota bacterium
CGGAAACATTGCTGCAAGAAAAAATTCAATTGCTCGGCACTACCAAAAAAGAAAGGATGGGAACCCTGGTAGTTCAGAACGAACAATTGAAAGTGTTGCAAAGCGATAAAAAGGAGCAAGATAAGGTAGTGGAGCAATTAAAAGGCAAAGAAAAAGAAATAACCACCCAAATTCGCGATAAAGAAAAGCAACGACAGAAGGTGCAACAAGCTTTTCAGGCCATTATACGTCGTGAGATTGAAGAGGCTAAAAAGCGAGAAGCCGCAAGAATAAAAGCCCAGGAAGATAAAAATAAGAATGTGGGTACACCTGCTCCCAGAAAGAGTCAAACTAATGAAGGTGTTTCTGGTTTAACCACCCCCTATCGCGAGCGCACATATACTCCCTTAGAATCTACTCCGGAAGGAAGAGAGATGTCGATTAATTTCGAGAATAATCGTGGTTCACTCCCTTGGCCAGTGGCTTCCGGAGTAGTAACGGCACATTTTGGTATAGAAACCATACCCGGTACTAAATTAAAACGGAAAACCGACGGCATCGAAATCTCTCTGCCAGCCGGCTCACCCATAAAATGTGTGGCAGATGGCAAAATCTCCTATATCAGTGAAGTGGAAGGCGAACAAATGATTATCATCCAGCACGGAAAATATTTTACCGGATATACCAATCTCTCATCGGTTTCTGTATCTAAAAATCAAGAGGTAAAAGCCGGCACAACACTTGGTCGCTCCGGTGTTTCAATTGATGGGGAAGGATCTTTGATATTCATGATCATGAATGAAAAGAGTACCCCCATCGACCCCGAAATCTGGTTGAAAAGTCGAAGATAATTCAAGCGCTATCTAACTTTTTTGTTGTCTATCTGCTCTTCAGGATAAGTTTTTTGAACTGAAAGGAATCCTTATTTTTTGCGCGATAAAAATCAGTATCTTGAGCCAAAGTAATCAGGATGAGTCAATTTATTTTGGCCCTAGATCAGGGAACCACCAGCAGCCGTGCCATTGTTTTCGACCATTTGGGAAATATTAAATCCATTGCCCAAAAAGAGTTTACCCAAATTTTTCCCCAGCCGGGATGGGTAGAGCATGATGCCAATGAAATATGGAGTACACAATTAGGTGTTGCTGCAGAAGCGGTAATTATGGCTGGCTTAGGCATTAAGGATATTGCTGCTATTGGCATCACCAATCAACGCGAAACAACCGTGCTGTGGGATCGCACTACCGGGCAACCCCTGCACAATGCCATTGTTTGGCAAGACAGGCGAACGGCTGCCTACTGCGATCAGCTTAAGCAGGAGGGATGGGCAAAAAAAATTCAGCAAAAAACCGGATTGATTATCGATGCCTATTTTTCCGCAACTAAATTAAAATGGATGCTAGATCATGTGCCCGGTGCCAGAGAAAAAGCAGGGAAAGGAGAAGTATGTTTTGGAACGGTTGATAGTTGGCTGATTTGGAAGCTCACCAATGGAAAAGTGCACGCTACCGATGTTTCCAATGCCAGTAGAACTATGCTATATAATATTCATACCCTGACCTGGGACGAAGAATTGTTGGAGCTAATGAATATTCCAGCTTCCGTTTTGCCAGAAGTAAAAAGCAGCAGTGAAATATATGGATTCACCCAACAAATTTTAACGTCTCATTCCATACCCATTGCTGGAATTGCAGGGGATCAGCAGGCAGCTTTGTTTGGGCAAATGTGCACTCGTTCTGGCATGGTAAAAAACACCTATGGTACCGGATGTTTTATGCTGATGAATACAGGTACACAGCCTGTACCCTCTACCAATAATTTATTAACCACCATTGCCTGGCAAATAAATGGAGAAACCCAGTATGCGCTGGAGGGAAGTGTATTTATTGCCGGGGCAGTTGTACAATGGTTGCGGGATGGATTGAAAATTATTCGCAGTTCTTCAGAAGTAGAAGCATTGGCTACCCAAGTAAACAACAATGATGGGGTTTATCTGGTACCTGCTTTTGCCGGTTTAGGAGCCCCCCACTGGGATCAACATGCCCGTGGAACAGTTTTTGGAGTTACCCGTGGAACAACAGATGCCCATATTGCCCGCGCCGCTTTGGAAAGTATTGCTTACCAAACCATGGATGTGCTAAAAGCCATGGAAGCCGATGCTGGCATTGCTATTCGTGAATTGCGGGTAGATGGTGGAGCCACTGCCAATAATTTGTTGATGCAATTTCAGAGCGATATGCTGAATACTAAGGTGGTGCGGCCCGCCATTACAGAAACTACCGCTCTGGGAGCCGCTTATCTTGCGGGATTAGCAGTAGGATTTTGGAAAAGTATTGAAGAGATTTCCATGCAATGGCAAATGGAAAAAACTTTTCATCCTGAGCTTTCGGATGATCAGCGTAACCATTATGCCAAAGGGTGGAACCGAGCGATTTCAGCCACGATTCACTGGAGTAAAGAACAATAAGCCTCATCGCAATAAGTACGATTGAATGAACAGGGATTACATGCTTCAACAATTGAGGCAAACAGTAGAATGGGATATAATAATTATTGGCGGAGGCGCCACCGGATTAGGAACGGCACTAGATGCCGCTTCACGGGGTTATAAAACATTGTTGATAGAGCAGGCCGACTTTGGAAAAGGAACATCCAGCCGTTCTACCAAACTGGTGCACGGTGGTGTAAGATATCTGGCCCAGGGAAATATTAAACTGGTAATGGAAGCACTTCGGGAAAGAGGACGTTTGCTAAAAAATGCCCCCCACCTCACATTTGTGCAACCCTTTATAGTTCCGGCCTATCGCTGGTGGGAGAAATATTATTATGCCATTGGGCTCAGAATGTACGACCTCCTCTCTGGAAGCTTATCCCTTGGGAAAACCCGAGTATTAAATAAACGCGAAACCCTTGAACAGTTACCCTCTTTACAAAACCAACAGTTAACTGGAGGTATTTTATACTATGATGGTCAGTTTGATGACAGCCGCTTATGTGTAGATTTAGCAGTAACGGCTGCCAACAAAGAAGCAGTATTGTTAAATTATTGTCGGGTAACTTCTTTAGTGCATGCTAATGGAAAACTTACTGGATTGGTGTTGTTGGATGAAATTGCTCAACAGTCATATACCGTGTTGGCTAAGTCAATCGTGAACGCAACCGGTGTGTTTACGGATGCTGTTTTGGAAATGGATGATGCCCAATCCCATAAATTAGTTACTCCTTCTCAAGGAATTCATTTGGTAATTCCCGATTCTTTATTTCCCGGATCCGCTGCCATGATGATTCCCAAAACGGATGATGGCAGGGTTTTGTTTGCCGTTCCCTGGATGGGAAAAGTGTTGCTGGGTACAACCGATACCGGCGTTGATGCCCCCCAGTTAGAACCCCGTGCCCTTGAAGTAGAAATTGAATTCATTTTAAGTCATATTAACCGATATGGAACTCGCCTAGTAAAACGCTCCGATGTGTTAAGTGTATATGCCGGGTTGAGGCCGTTAGTATCCCGAAAAGGGACTGGAGGCACTGCCATGCTTTCACGTGATCATACCCTGATTATTGCACCTTCGGGTTTGGTAACCATAACGGGGGGTAAGTGGACTACCTATCGAAAAATGGCACAGGATGCAGTAGACAATGCGGCTTTTATAGGAAAGCTGCCCAAGAAAACTTGTATCACTTACCAGCTTCCCATTGGGGTACCGGAAAAAAGAAATGAAAAAATTCAGCAGTGGATTTCCGAAAACCCTACGTATGCTGAGCAAATCCATCCTGATTATAATTACACGCATGCCGATGTGATATATGCCATTCGGCATGAGCTGGCAGTTACGATTGAAGATGTATTGGCCCGCAGAACCCGGCTCTTGTTTCTGGATGCACGGGCAGCTATAAACAGTGCAGAAAAGGTTGCAGGGTGGATGGCAGCCGAATTAGGAAAAGAATCCGCATGGAAAGCCCAACAGATAACAAATTTCGAATTACTTGCTCATCCCTATTTAATTCAGTAAATTGTTCATCCATACTATTTCGGTACACCGAATGATAACTCAAAAAAATTACCCGAATAAACAATTGTGTTATGACAGCTTTCGTATCAGAATTTACCGGCACGGCCATTTTACTTATTTTAGGGGATGGAGTAGTTGCGAATGTGGTGCTTAATAAAACCAAAGGCAATAATGGGGGACTTATTTCCATTACTTTAGGATGGGCCATGGCTGTATTTGTGGCTGTGTTTATTTCAGCAAACGCCAGTGGGGCACATTTGAACCCGGCCGTTACGCTGGCATTGGCTATTGCGGGAAAATTTGAATGGGCATTAGTACCCAGCTATTGTTTGGCGCAATTACTCGGAGCCATGCTAGGTGCCGGAATCGTTTGGTTAGCTTACCGCAAGCATTTTGATGCAACGCAAGATGCATCCACTAAATTGGCTGTGTTTAGTACATCTGCTTCTATACGTTCCAATACCGACAATTTTATAGCGGAGCTAGTGTCAACAGCTGTATTTGTGATCGGGGTATTGTTTATTAACGTGCCCGATCAAAATCTCGGATCTATCAAAGCTATACCCGTAGCATTTTTGGTTTTAGCCATTGGGTTAAGTTTGGGTGGACCCACCGGCTATGCCATAAATCCTGCCCGCGATTTGGGTCCGCGTATTATGCATGCTTTGCTGCCTATAAAAAATAAGGGAAACTCCGACTGGGGATATGCCTGGTTACCAGTAATTGCACCCATGGCTGGGGCTGCGTTAGGAGCATTGCTGTTCGTATACTGGTTGCAATAAGTATTAGGGCAGTTTTCTTTTTTTAAAAGCTACTTTGTGGGCCCCTTTTCTAAAAATTCCCTCTAAAGGCCAGGTAAAGCTTTCTTCATTTTCAATAGGGGGTTGAATCGGATGAGCGAAATAATCTGAGTAGTACATCTTCAATAAAATGAGAAAATAGGAAATCACCAACGGACCAAATACCAGTCCGGTAATACCAAAGTTTTGTAACCCAATAATGATGCCCAGCACTGTTACGAGCGGATGCACATTGGCCATTTTTTTGGCAAGAACAAAACGGATTACATTGTCGATAGTACCCATTACCATAACTCCCCAAACACTCAAAAAAATCGCTTGCCCCGTATGTTGCTGCATGATAAGATAGGCTGCAATCGGAATCCAGAAAAGACCAGTTCCCACAATGGGTAAAATAGAGGTGGCACCCGTTAAAACAGCCCAGAAAGCGGGTTCGGGCACATCACAGATCCAGTATCCAATATACGCTGTAAATCCTTGTCCAAAAGCAACTAATGGAATACCAACCGCATTACTAAATGTTTGAGCTTGTAACTCATTTCCGAAAATCAATATTTTTCTCCTGCTAAAAGGTAAGTAATGAAGAATAGCTGCCTCCAGCCGATTGATATTCATCAGCATAAAGTATAGAAAAAAATACATCATAGAAACTGATCCCAGAGTATTTAGTCCACTACTTAACGCTGTGGAAATAAAATGATTGGAATATTCCTGCAATTGTTTCAGATTCTGATCGCTTAACAGGGTAATATGAAACTGATTTTGAATTGCCAGATCCAGCTCTTTCAGGGGCGCATATAAGCTGCTAACATTCCCACTATACACCATTACTTTTTTCAAAAGCATGGTAACTAAAAGGGTAAGAGGAATTAAAAAAATAAAAAGAGAAACAACAATAACGGTAATAGCTGTGAGACTTTTACTCCACTTCCTTTTACTGATAAGCCAATTAGCGGGTTTTTTACTAAGCACATAAGTGATAACCGCTCCTAAAAATGCGGTAAAAAAAGCCTGTAAACTCAGCATTAATAACGCTGCAAACAGGATTATGACCGCTAAAAAAAAATAACGGTTAATACGGTGATTAGGCTGGTTTTCCATCGTACCTTTAAGTAGTTGTGTAAATATACTGATTATTCCTCCGCTTATTACGATACC
>CAIUKP010000061.1 GCA_903899675.1 uncultured Bacteroidota bacterium
TATTAAAGGAATGGAATGCCCTGCACCGCGAGTACAAATGACCTTACTGTGCTCGATTGCATAGTTGACCAACTCGATAACCTCATCGTTGTTACAGGGTAAATAATAAGAGACCCCGTCAATTACCTTAGTACTTATATTGGATAGAGCCGGCATGAAAATCAAGAATATTTAAATTAGTTGAATTACTATTAGACCCATCCGCTTGCTAACAAACGTAGAGCGTTCCCTCTAAAAATTTTTTGAATTGTATTTTCATCAAAACGACGAACCATATTTCCGGTTACATTGCAATGATATCTTTCACTTCGCATCCGTTCAAGTAACTTTCCAAAATGCTCATACCTGTAAAAGTCGGGTGGGGTATCTGTAAATCCATCAAAATCTGTACCAATTGAAATTATACTATAGTCTTTCTTGGCAGTTTGCTGATTGATAGAGTCTATTGTTTCCATCACGCAATCTATTCCGGATAATTCCCATCCCTGATATTCGGGCAATCGTTGATCCACGCCTGTTAGCCACCAGTTTTCAAGTATGATTCCAATTACGCCACCAGATTTTTCTATTCCCTCCACGTCTTCTTCGCTCACTGCATAGTATTTGTGGTGATCGTATTTGGTTACGCCCGTTTTTTGCTGGTAGTCTTCAAATAATTTCCGTGATCCACAATGAGAAAAAGTTAAAGGGCGAAGATGGTTTAAGTTATTTTCAGCTCTGTTTTTATTTATTACATAAACCTGCCTTCGTGTTGCCTCAGTAGAATGGGTTAGATCTATTATCATGCCAATTTCCAGCATTTTATTTACAACTTCTATTCCTAAAGGGGATAACCCTATATTTAAGGCAGGATCATTGGGTGTGTATCTCCATTTGTATTGAAATGAATTTACTTTAGGATACTCGGCAATTCCTTCTACACAATCAGATAATTCATTTTTAAATAAATATGCCAGCGTTAACATACATACCCCTCTGTGCTTCAGGGCTACAAGATTATTTATATATCGTTGATCTGTAGCCCCAAGTTGCATGCCACCCTGAATCGGGTTATGTATTTTTCGAATCTTTCTTTTAAATTTTGATTTTTTTGGAGGTATATTTCTACCTAATGCATGCGAGCCCTCTATTGAATGAACAAAAACAATTTTTCCTCTAGCTCCCGCATTTACTAATTCCTGATAAGAACGAGCAATAACAAATGTTTCAGAACCCAGCTTTCGGTTGGTAATGTATATCTGCTCCTCAAATAAATTGATGATTTTATTTATTTGAGTAAAGTTGCTAAAATCTTCATGCTCCATTTTATCAAAAAGCCAATTCAGCACTCGTAATACTTGGCTCAAAAAACCAAACTTCCTGCGCATTGCCCCTACAGGCAAATCATGCGCCACTACCATAACACCAACATGCTTGCAAGTTAACTGGTAATAGTCTACCTGTGCCCCAAACATCGACAATAAACCATCCCCCCAAACCGGCCAATGCCGGTTCCAAAATTTTTTGCCCCAGATATTCATCTTCATAGAAGTATGGGTATGAATATCTACTATATACTGGGGGTTAACCGAAATAGCCGGACAATCATCGAGCGGCGGAGGCTCTTTGGCAAATAAAAAGCGGCGAAACAAATCGCCCAAGCCTCTTTTGTTAGGATTTAATGGCTGAGACAAAGACATATTGAAAAATTACTAATTGACAATCATTAAAATATGAAAAAACATTGATTTATTGTGATTAACATGTAGATTTATTTGAATAATTAGTACTATTCTTTTATAAAGCACTATTAATCAGCCAATTAGCCGAATATTTTCGAAACAGGGTTTTTCCTGTTTCTTATTTCAAAAAAATCGTTTACTTAACACATTATCAATGGGATAGACAAATAGGAAGTTTCGCTAACAACTTTTTTTTATTCTCTTTACACGCTCCAATTCCACTTTTTACGATTTTTTTCAGGGATTGTAAATAGATTACAGTGAGGCAACCCAATTTTACAGTCCGAAAAGCAAACCTTTTCATCCCCCTATGAATACTGCTACCGATATTTATTTACAATTCGCCCTCGCATTTCCCGAACCACTGGTTCAGCCCCATGCCTGGTTACTCGCCAAGCGTTTGCAGGAAGGGCATATTTGTATTTCCCTGGATACCGACCCACAATTGGCAACCGGCAGCCCTGCGGGAGCGTATCCCAATACCCAACAATTAACCAATCGCCCTCAATGGATAGGGAGTGCCGGAGATATTGCCCCCTTTATCCTTCACCGCAATCGTTTATACCTGCATCGCTACTTCCAATACGAAAGCGCCATCTTAAACCATATTCACCGACTACTCAAAGCCGAAGCCGCTACCTGTAAAGCTAACAAGGATGCCCTGCTGCAACAGGCTAGTCTAATCGGATCTCTGGAAGCCGACCACCCGCTCCAAAATCTACCTCCTGAACTTTGCACCGACTGGTCACTCGCTGCAGTTATAACGGCGTGCCTGCAACAATTTACCATCCTTACTGGCGGACCCGGTACCGGTAAAACCACCACCGTTGCAAAAATTCTTTGGTTACACTATACACTGCAACCCAACTGTAGAATAGCCCTGGCTGCCCCTACTGGTAAAGCAGCCACACGAATGGCCGACTCGTTGCAATCAACTACCCTTCCTCTCCCCGAATCTGTTCGCATCCAACTTCAACAACTACAACCAGTTACCCTCCATCGGCTACTAGGTAGTAAAAATGAGGATATTTACTTCCGGCATAACGAATCCAATCCTTTGCCCTTCGACCTGGTAATTGTAGACGAATGCTCGATGATTGATGTGGCCATGTTCGCCAAACTACTATCGGCCATCAGCTCATCTACCCGAATATTACTGCTGGGAGATAAAAACCAACTGGCTTCTGTAGAAGCCGGCAGCCTTTTTGGCGACCTCTGCAGCCAAACGGCCGCCATCAATACATTTTCATCCGACACACAGAACTTTATCAATCAATTTATCGCAACCCCCGGTCGCTCTATACCAAAAGCGCCTACTGCCTCCGCACATCCCCTGGCCGAACATATCATTGAATTACAATACAGTCACCGATTCAGCAGCAAAAGTGGTATCGGCAGATTAAGTGATGCCATATTACATAACCGAAAAATTGTTTTAGATGAGTTTTTACTAAACAATCAGGGCGATGAGGTTTCCATAATGTCTTCGGATTCAGACACTGCATTCAATAGCTTTATAGATAGTTATGAAGCCTATATCCGTGAGCCAGATATCTATCAAGCACTACAACTATTTCAACAACAACGCATCCTATGCGCCGTGCGAGAGGGGAAAGGCGGGTTAGCAGAATGTAACCAACTTGCAGAAAACCGCTTGAAAAAAAATAATTGTCTGCAACCAGATACGCCCTTTTATGAAAACCGTCCCATCATCATCACCCGCAACAATAAAGAGCTGGGGCTCGTGAACGGAGATGTTGGCATTGTGAGAACCATACAAGGAGCAAAAAAGCTTTGGCTGGATGCCGGAAATGGTCAGGTGCGTGGCATCAGCGTTCAGTATATTCAACATGCAGAAACCGTTTTCGCCATGACGATTCATAAAAGTCAGGGCTCAGAATACAACCGTGTGTTCATTCGCATGCCCAACCATCCAGACATTCCCATCCTTACCCGCGAATTGTTGTACACCGCAGTTACCCGTGCAAAACAACAAGCCATTATCATGTCGTCGGAACTTGTATTAAAAGCAACAGCAGCCGGCAGCGTGCAAAGAGCATCGGGCATTACACACCGAATGGACGAACTATAAATTATTACTGCATGCCCAATCACCTGTATATATCCAACTCCATCGAAAAACTTGCTTTGCAGCTGTCGCAGAATCTGCAACAAGAAACCTGTGATGTATTTCAGCAACAGCACATCATTACCCAAACCGAGGGAATGAATAAATGGCTTACCGAACAAATTGCAGAACAGCTGGGTATCAGCGCAAATATAGGTTTTCATAGTCCCAACGATATCATCGCTCTGCTACATGAATGGCTCTCCGAAAAACCAGGGCCCGTTATTACCTCCGATAAAATTCGATGGAAAATTTGGAAAGAACTGAGCGAGCAGGGATTCCGGCAAAGATTTCCGGATGTGGCCGCCTATTATCGCAATCACCCCATTCGGCAAATTGCACTCGCAGATCAAATGGCCGACCTGTTTGACCAATACCAGATCTACCGACCTGGATTAATTAGTGGCTGGAACCATTCTGCCCAATCACCCGAAAATTTTCAATGGTATCTTTGGAAAAGATTACAACAAGCTTATCAAGGAAGGGTTTCCGACAAACCCAGTGTGGTAAATAAACTGAAAGAAGCCCTGAAAATTCCCGCACAAGAGGAGCAACTTAACAAACGAGTTGCAGGACTTCACTTTTTTGGTGTTGCCGTTATTACCCCTCTACACCTCGAACTATTTCAATTACTGGCAACCTATATCCCCCTGCATTTTTATCTGATGAATCCGGCCCCTTCTTATTACTGGCTAGAGGATGAAACTGAAAAAAGCCTAATTAAAAAAAGGCAAAAAAATAAATTGCGCCAGCCCGAAGAGGGTTTTAACCTACCTGGTAATAGTTTGTTAACCGGATGGGGAACAGTAATCAAAGAAAGTTTTGCACTGCTGTATCAGCAGGAAGAATTGATGAATGAAGTGTATGATCACTGGATTGTTCCGCCAGCGGATAACCCCACCAGCTTGCTGCAGAAAATACAAAAAGACATTTTCGAAAATGCCTATGGAACTTTCCGACAACCCATTTCACTCGAAAAGCTTAGCGATGGCACAGTAGTTTTCAATAGCTGTTATACAAAAGCCAGAGAAGTTGAAGTGCTGTATAATGAACTGGTGAAAATAGTAAATGCCCGGCCCGGAGAACTGGCTCCGAAAGATATTTTAGTGCTCTGTTCTAATATGGACGACTATGCGCCTTATATCCGCGCCGTTTTTGATGAGGCACCTTATGATTTTCCCTATACACTTTCCGATCAAAAAATTACCGAAGGGGCTTCCCTGTTTAGTGACTTACAACGCTTGCTAGAACTAAACAGCGACAATATGAAAGCCGAAATGGTAATGGAACTACTGGAGTCTAAAAATATCAGTCAACGCTTTGGTATCACTCAACCCGATCTGATTCGTTCTGCTATGCAAGCAGCCAATATCCGCTGTGGCACCGCTGGAGAAATTGAAAACGATACCCGACTGGTAAGTTGGGAATACGGATTACAACGCATAGCGCTGGGATGGTGTATCAGCGGGAGTCCCATTTACAACGCACCCTCGGGAGACACCCTTATACCCATTGATATAGTTGAAGGAGATACCATCTTTGAGCTGGTTAAATTTCATCAATTTGCTTCGCAGCTGCTGCATCATATCGAACAAAGAAAAAAAAGCCGCAGCGTAAGTGAATGGATTAGCTATGTGCGGGAACTAATCGCAGATATGCTGTTCGTAAACGACGACCAGGATGCTGGCGATTACCACGAGTTGATTACCTATTTAGACAAGTACAACCAGCACGCTGCGGATATTGCCGACCCAGTACCTTTTGAAGTATTTGCCTACCAATTTAACGCCACGCTGCAATCAGAAACCCGCCAGCAAAATTTTGGCAGAGGCGGTGTATTATTTTGTTCACTCATCCCCATGCGAAGTATTCCGCATAAAGTTGTAGCCATTCTGGGCATGAACTATAACGAGTTTCCCAGAAAAGATAACCGCCCACATTTTGATTTGCAGAAAAATAATCCTGGAAAGGGAGACCGGAATATTCGCAATAACGACAAACATTTATTGCTAGAAACCCTTCTTTCTGCCAAGGAGCATCTACTCATCAGCTATCAGGGCCAGGATGTAAAAGATAACCGCCCCATTCCTCCGTCTGCATTGGTAGATGAATTGATAAATTATATCATGGATGGTTTGCCGCAAACAGACTATCAGCTGAGAAAAAAGCTAATTGTATTACATCCTTTGCACAGTTTCAGCAGCCGATATGGATCAGATGCAGCGGATGGACTTACTTCCTATCTATCATCTAGTGCGCACTCGCCCCTGGTGAAAAAAACCATGGCTCCGGTAGCAGCCAATACGGTTAATAATCCATTGATAGAGTTGTCGTCACTCACAAAATTTGCCAAAAGTCCCATCACCTGGTATCTGCAGAAAAACTGGCGGATATCCGCGTATACAGACGATATCTTGCTAAGTGATATAGAATCTTTTGAAATAGGCAAGTTAGAAAAGGCCAATCTTACAGCACAACTGTTACAGTTTCCGCCTGCTACTTATGATAATTTCTATCAAGAGTGGTTGTTACAAGGCAACCTGCCCTTGAGTAATCGAGGAAAATTTTTGTACCAACAGTTGGCTCAAGAAGTTCGGGAATTATACGAAAGCAGAGAAAAAATTACTGGAGGACAGCCCGCAAGAAAAATGGAAGTAACCCTCGACTTTGGGGTAGCCACCCTTTCAGGAATAGTAGAAGGAGTTTACGGGAACCAGTTGATTGGGATGCAAACGAGTAGTAAATTAAAAAAAGATTTTTTTCCTGCCTTTATAAACTACTGTTGCTTGCGGGCACA
>CAIUKP010000062.1 GCA_903899675.1 uncultured Bacteroidota bacterium
GACCATTACCCAGGTTTTTGGCCAAGGTAAATTGGTTAGTGGAGTAGTTTCTGGTTCGGATAACAGAAAGCCTCTTTCTGGTGTTTCTGTTGCAGTAAAAGGAACTAAACAAGGAACCATTACCGATGCCCAAGGAAAATTCAGTATCAATCTTAAAAACAATGATGCTGTTCTGGTTTTTTCAACTCTCTCTTATCAATCAAAAGAAGTAACTGTTGGTAACAATGGATCCTTGAGTGTAACTCTTTTGCCTGATGTGAAAGAGATGGAAGATGTAGTAGTAATTGGATACCAAAGTGTGAGGCGGAAAGATTTGCTAGCTTCTGTTTCTTCGGTTAGTGCAAAAGATATCAAAGATATTCCTATCAATTCGGCAGCTGAAGCAATTAATGGTAGATTGGCGGGTGTTACTGCATCTACGGCAGAGGGCTCTCCTGATGCAGATATTAGAATACGGGTGCGTGGAGGTATGTCAATAACGGGTGATAACTCGCCCTTATACATTATAGATGGAGTGCAGGTTGAAAATGGATTAAGTGCTATTTCTCCTCAAGATATTTTATCAATAGATGTTTTGAAAGACGCTGCTGCTACTGCCATTTATGGAGCAAGAGGTGCAAATGGGGTAATTGTAATTACTACCAAAAGTGGAAAAGTGGGAAGATTACAAGTTAATTACAATGGTTTTGCTGGGGTTAAACTGCTGGCTAAGAAGTTAGAAGTAATGAGTCCCTACGAATATGTTTTGTATCAATCGGAACGTTCTCGGGGGAGCAGCACGGATAGTTTAGCTTTTATTAAAAATTTTGGTTCATTTGATTCGCTTCCCTTTTATAAGGATATGCCTGTAGTTGACTGGCAAAAGGAAGTGATGGGAAATACAGGATTTACCCAAACCCATAATATTAATGCTGGAGGCGGAACTGGGAAGTTGACCTATAATTTCGGGTATACTTATAATAATGATAAGGCAATTGTAATCAATTCAACTTATAAAAGACATCTTTTAAATTTTAAATCTGATTATAAGGTAAATTCAGCCATAAAAATGGGTGTGAATGTACGTTACACATTACAGGATGTTGTGGGAGCGGGCGTTTCGGATGCAAAAGGTTCATCATACAATCGATTAAGAAATACGATAAAATACCGGCCGTTTTTGTCTGGTGTACAAGAGTTAGATGATGAAGATCCTTTGGCAGATCCAGGTGTAGGAAATGGTTTAACTTTATATAATCCGATTGCTCTTGCCAATTCGGAATATCGCAGAAAAACGGGCGGAACCCTAAATGCCAGTGCCTATTTGCAAATCAACCTGGCAAAAAATTTATCATTTAAATCTACGATAGGGTATAATTATACTTCTTTTGCTGATCGTCAGTATAATGATTCTATTTCTCCCTATTCAATTTTACAAGGTGGACGTAAACCCGTCGTTGGATTAGATACTACCATTACTAAAACACTTACCAACTCGAATGTGATTCAGTATAGTGTGAAAAATATTGGCAATGCGCATTCATTTGATATAGTATTAGGAGAAGAAACCTATGATTTACGCTCACAATATTATTCTCGATTATTACGAAATTATCCAACCTTTACTCCGATTGAATATGCTTTTTCTAATACAGAAATGGCTTCTTCCTTTGCTGGATATCCAAAATATCGGGAAACACGCTATACAAGTCTTTCATTTTTTGGTAGATTGAATTATACCTATCAAGACCGTTTCTTATTTTCTGTTAATGTGAGAGCGGATGGCGCTTCTAAATTTGCAGAAAACAATCGATGGGGATATTTTCCGGCTGCTTCTTTTGCCTGGAGAATTAAAAATGAACCTTTTTTGAAAAACTCCAATGTAATCAGCGATATGAAATTGCGCATTGGGGTGGGTACCGTTGGAAATAATAGGATAGA
>CAIUKP010000063.1 GCA_903899675.1 uncultured Bacteroidota bacterium
AGCTTTTTTAATTGCCTGCACAGAGAAATTGAGCGAAGAAGAAATGATTTCTATCGCGCATGCTCGCACCCTTCTATATCCTAGGCTTAAATGGCCACAACCCGTCGTGATGGATAAACATTCCATGGGTGGCATCTTAGGTAATCGTGTGACGATGGTCGTTATACCTATTATTGCTGCCCATGATTTAATGATTCCAAAAACATCTTCACGCGCAATCACATCAGCTGCAGGTACTGCAGATACCATGGAAGTTCTTGCAAAAGTTGATCTCACTTTTGATGAGGTCAAAGCTTGTGTCACTGCCACCAATGGCTGTATTGCTTGGAACGGTAAGTTAAATCACTCTGTACTCGACGATGCCATTAATCCCATTGCTCGCTCTTTTGGTTTGGATACCCGTTACTGGTCAGTACCATCCATCCTTTCGAAGAAATTTAGTGCTGGATCGACACATATTGTGATTGATATCCCCTACATGCCTACCGGTAAAGTCAAAAACCTAGAAGACGCGACCGAACTTGCCAGTTTATTTGAGCGTGTTGGTCAAGCGATCGGGCTGGTTGTTAAAGCATTTCCGACCGATGGAAGTATTCCCGTCGGACTTGGTATTGGTCCCTCTTTAGAAGCACGCGATGTATTACAAGTATTAAATAATGATGCTCAAGCCCCAAAAAGCTTAATTGATAAATCAATATTCTTCGCAGCTCACCTCTTATCTTTAGATGAACGTGTCGGAAATTTTAGTTCTGGTTACCAACTCGCACAAGAATTACTCCATTCAGGAGCAGCGCTAAGAAGTATGCATAAAATCATTGATTTTCAAGGAAAAGCAAAGGCTGTAGATCTCCCTATCCACACCTTAGATATTGTCGCTCATCAAGATGGCGCTGTAACTGCAATTGATGGACATATTATTTCTGGTATTGCAAGGCTTGCAGGTGCGCCGACTCTCAAATTAGCAGGAATTGATTTGAAAAAAACAATCTTTGATGCCGTCAAAACTGGCGACGTCCTCTACCAAATTCAAAGCACTGACAAACAGCTACTACAAGAAGCCTATCTACAAGCGAATCAACATCACGGCTTTCACCTTGAATCAGTGATCGAACATGTTCATTCCTAAAGATAATCAACTCCATATTGGGGAATTGACCTTATTTTCTAAAATAAAGCATGCTAAGATAAAAAAGCCTGAATGCTAGCAATCACCCTACGTAATTTAACTAAGGAGTATTTCATGAATCAAGCTTGGAATAAAAAAGTCGTTATCGGATCGATTCTTTTTGCACTGGTCACACCTTTCATGAATGCGCTTGGTCAGGAGTCGGTTCAACAGTTTCCTACAAAACCAATCTCTATCGTAGTGAATTTCCCAGTTGGTGGAGGGACTGATATTTTAGCCAGGGTTTTAGGCAATGCCTTTAGTGACTCTTTTGGGCAACCTGCGATTATAGAAAACCGTGTTGGTGCTAGTGGTAATGTCGGCGCAAAACATGTGGCGGATAAAGCACCTGACGGTTATACGATGCTAATGGTCAATAGCTCATACGCTATCAACCCAGGAGTTTTAAATAATATGCCATTTGATCCGAAGAAGGATCTCACTCCGATTATTAACGTTGCGTTTGTACCTTCTGTCATTGTGGTTCCCCCTGACTCACCCTACAAACGGCTGTCAGATTTACTTGCCGCAGCTAAACCCGCTAAAAACACTGTCTCTTTTGGTTCATGCGGTAATGGCACACCACAACATTTAGCTGGAGCCATTCTCAATTTAGATGCAAAAACAAACATAGCTCATGTCCCTTACGGTGGCTGTGGACCAGCTCTTCGCGATGTTTTAGGCAGCCAAATCCCGATGGCTATTATTACTGCGTCAAGTGCCGCAACCTATATTAAATCAGGGAAGTTAATTGCTTTGGCGATTACTTCGGCTGAGCGGACTGTGCAGTTACCCAATGTTCCAACTGTTGCAGAACAGGGCTACCCCGGCTATCAAATCAATCAATGGCATGGATTGCTAGTGCCCGCTAAAATGCCAATGGCCTTACAAATGAAGATATACGAACATCTACTCAAAATTGTTCAAGCACCAGAAATGAAAGAAAAGCTTATATCAATG
>CAIUKP010000064.1 GCA_903899675.1 uncultured Bacteroidota bacterium
GGCTGGAACGAAGTAAATTTTGTTCCCGGTTTTCAGGCTAAAACCGCTCTACGTTTCGACTATGGCCGCTACAACGAACTTTTATCAGCCATTGAAGTGGGCTTGCATGCTTCTTATTATACCAAGCCTATGCCCATGCTATTAGAAGTGCCTGAGAAAAAATTCTTTTTCAACGCCTATGTCTCTCTCTGTTTTGGTAAGAGAAAGTAAGTATTTTTGCCCCCGATTAGGAAGCTATCAAACAGTTTTCTCGTTTAGAAATTATGCAATCTCCCTCCCAGCCAACGCTTACAGATTCTACAAAACCAACCTCCATTAAAAAGCCGGGATGGCTTCGCGTTAAATTGCCGGTGGGAGAGAGTTATAAGCATGTTCGTAACCTGGTGGATACCCACCGCCTTCATACCATTTGCGAAAGCGGCAATTGCCCCAATATGGGGGAATGCTGGGGTGCTGGAACAGCAACTTTTATGATTTTAGGCAACACCTGCACCCGCAGCTGCGGATTTTGTTCGGTAGCTACCGGCCGGCCAGATCCGGTAGATTGGGAGGAACCTCGTAGAGTTGCAGAAGCAATCCACCTAATGAAGGTGAAACATGCCGTTATAACCAGTGTAGACAGAGACGAACTGAAAGACGGAGGATCCATCATTTGGTATAACACCATAGAAGCCGTTAAAGGCCTTAATGCCGATACTACGCTGGAAACCCTAATACCCGATTTTCAGGGTAAGGCAGAACAAATTAATCGCATCATACAGGCAGCTCCGGAAGTGGTGAGTCATAACTTAGAAACTGTTGAAAGGTTAACCCGACAGGTGCGCGTTCAGGCAAAATATCATCGCAGTTTGGAAGTTTTGCGGCAATTAAAACAGGGCGGTATGCGAACCAAAACAGGCATGATGCTGGGTTTGGGGGAAACAAAAGCCGAAGTGATTCAAAGCATCCAACACCTGGTTGAGGTGGGTTGTGATGTACTTACCCTTGGTCAATATCTGCAGCCCACCGCCAAACATTTACCCGTTCAGCGTTTCGTGCATCCCGATGAATTTGCCGAACTGAGAGAAATTGGATACGAACTAGGATTAGATTATGTAGAAAGTGGCCCATTGGTAAGATCATCCTACCACAGTGAAAAACACGTAATACCCGGTTGGGGTAAAACTGGCTGGTTAATGGAAAAAACAGGTACCACCATCGCTTCTTGAATCTAACGTGTATGAAAAAATTACTACTCCCGCTGCTAGCACTTCTATTCATTTCCCGGGCGCAGGGGCAATGGGAGTGGACGAATGTAGATAGTGCATTTGCACCCCTTCCCGCTTCCATACATGTTTACTATACACAAACCATAACGGAAGGAAAACCCAATAAAGCTTATTACGTAAGCGTAGATCTTACGGACAAAAAGCTAGATCTAACTAGCCGAGTGGGGAATGGTAAAAGATATACGCCAACACAATACTTTGAGAATAATGAGCAGCCGCTGCTTGTAATGAACTGTACTTTTTTTGAGTTCGTACATAACAGCAACCTAAATGTGGTAATTAAAGACGGACAATTACTATCCTACCAGGTACAAACAATGGCTGCCAAAGGGAAGGATAGTGGTCAGTACTATCATGTGCTGGGCAGCGCAATAGGCATCAGTAAGCGAAATAAGGCAGATGTTGCCTGGTTGTATGTAGATTCTACCCTTCGTTACCCCATGGCTACCCAGCAGCCCATCAATAGTTGGAAAGATGCCATTCCAAATCCCGTAGCAGCCGACTATTTGCAGAAGGGTAAATTCAAGAAATGGAAAATGCAAACGGCTGTGGGAGGCGGACCAGTTCTGCTGCAGGATGGAACCATTCAGATTGCCAATAATATTGAAAGAAAATTTGCCGGGAACGCAATAAAAGATAAACATCCCAGAACCGGCATGGGATATACTTCCGGCGGACAATTGATTTTACTCGCAATAGAAGGCAGATTTCCCGGAAAAGCAGAGGGGGCTACCTTAGAACAAATGGCAGCCATGTTTAAACAAATAGGTTGTGTGGAAGCCCTTAATTTAGACGGAGGGGGCAGCAGTTGTTTGTTGATAAATGGAAAAAACACCATCCAGCCCAGCGACAAAGAAGGACAACGCCCAGTACCAGCCGTATTTATGGTAAAATAAAAGTAGGGTTTACTATACTTTCAAATCCCATACAAGAGCTGATGCACCCAGAATAGCCGCATCTGATTCTTTCAGGTGACTTACCAGAATTTTTACTTTTTGCTGAAATATTTGAATCAGGTTATTTTCCATATGCTCCCGAACCGGCTTTAATAACAAGTCGCCAGATTTGGTTAGTCCGCCAAATAGTATAATGGCTTCAGGGCTCGAAAACATCACGAAATTCGCCAACGCCATCCCGAGTATTTTTCCAGTAAATTCAAATATTTCTTTTGCCAGCACATCACCCTTGATGGCGGCATCGTACACTTTTTTAGCATCCAGTTGGTCTTCTGGGATATCTCGCAATAAACTTGGTTGGTTGCTGCCTGCCAGTACTTCTAATGTAGTAAGCACAACGCCGGTTGCAGATGCATAACTTTCGAGAGAGCCGTATTTGCCGGTTCCCGGATGGTAACGACCTTCCGGAATAATAATGGTATGCCCCAACTCACCGGCAAACCCATCATGGCCGTATATTAGTTGACCATTGGCTACAATCCCAC
>CAIUKP010000065.1 GCA_903899675.1 uncultured Bacteroidota bacterium
GATGATGATGGAGAGAGAAGGAAGAAAGGGTATGTGTTGCAAAAATTAGCCAATAACTTTGGATCTGGGTCTGCTATTTATCAAAAATCTTTACAAGACCCTGCAAGCGATAATTATATCTGGTATAGAGATGCGCAGTTCGATCAGGCTGGAACCGGTATATTAGGTAGATACAAAAACTACAATAACCAACAGGGAAATTCCCCAATTGCTAATACAGGCGGACAGTTTACCTCTGCAGCTACTTTATTTCCTGATAATGAAGATTTGAATAGGGATAATACGCTTAATGAAACAGAAGCGTATTACGAGTATGAGATAAATGTAAAGCCAGGCATGGATGTAGGGATCACCCCCTATATTACTGATAAGCGCACTGTAACTGTAAATTCAGCCGATGGAGTAACCCGAACCGAGAACTGGTTTTTGTTTCGCGTTCCTATTCGAGGATTTTCTAGAAGGGTAGGTAATATTCCAGATTTCAAATCAATCCGCTTCGCCCGTTTATTTTTAACTGGATTTGAAGATTCTGTGGTGATGCGTTTTGCAACATTAAATTTGGTTAGAAATCAGTGGAGACAATTTACCTATCAGTTAGATACAACCGGAACGTATACTCCAATAGTAAATAGTGCTGGAACTACCTTCAATACATTAGCAGTAAATCTAGAAGAAAATTCGGCCCGTCAGCCAGTAAATTACATCATGCCACCCAATGTAGAAAGGATGCAGTTGCTGAGTAATAATGGCGTAAATATCCAGCAAAACGAGCAGGCAATGAGTTTACAGGTAGCAAACCTTTACACCGGTGAATCACGCGCTGTATTTAAAACCTTTACCTGGGATATCCGGCAATTTGGGCAACTCTCTATGTATATCCATGCTGAGTCGGTAAAGGGGCAGCGGCCCGTTCGCGACCGAGAGTTGAATGCGGTGATTCGCATTGGTCAGGACTTTTTGAATAATTATTACGAAATAAAAATACCATTGAAAGTTACTCCTGCGGGATTTTATGTAAGGGGGCAGGAAGAACAGGTATGGCCCTCGCAGAATAATCTGGATATAGTTCTTAGAGAGCTGATAAATTTAAAGATGCGCAGAAACGCAGCTGGGCATCCTTTGAATGTGATTTACCGCAATTCACTCGACAGTAGTAAAGTGATATCCATTTTGGGAAATCCCAATCTGGGTGCCATCAGTGGTATATTAATTGGGGTAGAAAATCCCTTTAAGCCGGATGGGCCAGTTCAGCATGCCGAAATATGGGTAAATGAATTGCGCTTGTCGGCTTTAAATGAAGAAGGCGGCTGGGCGGCATTGGGTAGAATGGATATCACCCTAGCCGATTTAGGAAGCATAACATTGGCGGCCAGTAACCGGAGTCAGGGGTTTGGAACAATCGAGCAGCGAGTAAATGAACGGGCCAAGGATAATTTATTCCAATTTGATGTAGCAGCAAATATTGATGCCGGAAAATTGTTTCCTAAAAATTTACGATTAACCTTGCCAGTATATGCCAGTTTAAACAGAACTGTAATTACCCCACAATTCGATCCCTTTGATTTAGATGTTCGTTTGAAAGACAAACTCAGTATTTTAAATAAGGCCCAACAAGATTCTTTACGAAATGCGGCCATAGAACAAACTACTATCAAAACTATCAACTTCACTAATGTTCGATTTGGATCTGCCAATGGGCGACCGGGATTATTAAAGCTGAGCAACTTCGATTTCAATTATGCCTATTCAATTACTGAGCAGAGTAGCCCCTTGATTCAACAAAATAATATAGCCCGGCACCGAGGTGGAATTGGATACACTTATGCCGGCAGTGAAAAGTTTGTGGAGCCCTTTAAGAAACTCATCACCAATCGATCACCCTGGTTTAGTTTGCTAAGAGATTTTAATCTAAACCTTAAGCCCTCAACCCTTAGCTTCCGATCTGATATTAACAGGCAGTTTGGCGAATTTATTCCGAGGGTAATTAATACGCCTGGTAATACCATTAATAAAGTAGATACCACTTACGATAAATTTTTCACTTTCGATCGGTATTATCGATTTGGCTGGAAACCGGCAAGGTCCATTAGTTTGGATATAAATGCAATAGATAATGCCCGAATTGATGAACCCAATGGCCGAATTGATACCCGTGATAAAAAAGATACGGTACGTAATAACTTTTTCAAGGGCGGACGAAATACCATCTATCAGCAAAAAGCAACCCTCAGTTATACGCTTCCACTAAATAAATTTCCTGTAACCGACTGGATTCAGGCCAGCTATACCTATGGTGCCAGTTACAATTGGATTGGCGCCAGTAGATTGGCAATTACCCAGGGAAATATCATCGAAAATTCGCAAGACAACAACTTCAATGCGCAGTTTAATTTTATTTCCCTCTATAATAAATCAAAATGGCTTCGCGCATTAGATAATATACCTCCTCCTAAGCCTCCCAAAGATCCCAATCAGAATAAGCAAATGGGGCCGCAACCCGCTGCCACCAATGCATTGGGAACCGAAATACCTACTCGTGAGGAAGTGATAAAAGGACTGAAAGGCAAAAAGAAACGGCAGGCATTAAAAAAATGGCGGCAAATGAAACGCGATGAGCGTACTGCACAACGTATGTTAAAAGCAGGGCAGCCACTGGAGTTAAATGGAGCAGAACGAGCTGCAGGCCGGTTGTTAACAATGGTAAAAAATATTTCTGTTACCTATTCAGAGAATTACCGAAGCAGAATACCGGGTTATTTAGATAGTACTCAGTTTTTAGGACAAAATTGGAAGAGTAGTTCGCCGGGTATGGATTATGTATTTGGCAAACAGCCCGATACCAATTGGTTGAATAAAAAAGGGCAACAGGGAATACTAACCAGGGATAGCACGTTCAATTTATTATTTCGGCAAAATTTTGAGCAGCGGCTCGGCATCAATGCACAAATAGAACCCATTCGTGATTTGCGTATAGAGGTAAACCTCGAAAAATCTTTCTCCAAAGAGTATTCCGAATTATTTAAAGATACCACCGGTAACAGCGGATTAAATCACTTAGGTCCATTGGCCAGTGGAGGCTTTAGTATTTCTTATATTGGTTTCAATACTCTATTCGAAAATTTTAATCCCAATGAAATTTCCGCCACTTTTAAAAGGTTCCAAGATTATAGGCAGGTAATTTCCGGAAGGGTTGCTGAGGCGAATCCCTATTGGAAAGCCCTGGCCCCTGGTCAGCAATATACGGCTGATGGATATGCCAAGGGATATGGGCGTTATTCACAAGATGTATTATTACCGGCATTTATTGCTGCCTATTCAGGAGCAGATCCTTCTAAAATTTCATTGATACAGCAATCCAATCCCACCATTCGAGCAAATCCTTTCGGAGGCTTCCTGCCTAAACCCAACTGGCGGTTAACTTACTATGGATTAACAAAGATAGAAAGCATTTCTAAAATTTTCAGCAACGTGAGCGTAACACATGGATATAATGGTAATTTAAGCATGAATAGCTATAATAGTGCCCTCTTATACCGAGATCCATTCCGTTTTAACGCTCCTGGATTTATTGATACGGTTAGTGGAAATTTCGTGCCTTTCTTCCTAGTGCCTAATATAACAATGCGCGAAAGCTTCGAACCTTTAATTGGTATAGATCTTACTACCAATAGTCAAATGAATATCCGATTCGAGTACAAAAAGAGCCGTCAGTTGAGTTTAAGTTTAATCGATTATCAGTTAAGTGAGAGCAGGAGTACCGAATGGAATTTTGGTTTTTCGTGGAGAAAAAATGGCATTAAACTCCCCTTTGCAATACCGTTTACCAAAGGTACAAAGCGCTTAGAAAATGATGTGAACTTTCGGATAGATTTGGCCATGCGGGATATGGCGATGAGCAATAGTCGGCTCGACCAATCCAATGCATATGGAACAGGTGGCCAAAAGGAAATCACCATTCAGCCTTCTATCGATTATGTGGTAAATAAGCGAGTGAGCCTGAAATTCTTCTTCGATCAGCGAAGGGTTACTCCCTATATCTCCACTTCGGCACCTATTACAAACACAAGGGCAGGCGTGAATGTGCGTATATCACTCGCTCAATAATCCACTTAGCTTTTACGGAAAGTCCATTTAATCATTTCTTTCCAGGTAATCTTTTTCCCGTAGAGTAATATCCCCGTTCGGTATATTTTGGCAGCCAACCAGGTAGTACCTAAGAAAGTAATGATTAATAGGAGCATACTAATGATTAGTTGCACTACTGTTACCCCTTCCGGAATCCCATGGGCTATTCTTGCCATCATCACAATGGGGGAAGTGAAAGGAAATAAGCTACCGAAAATGGCCAGCGTGCTATTGGGATCATTTACGGCTTTCGTCATGATAACGATGGCGAAAATGATAGGCATCATGATAGGGAACAATAGACTTTGTGCATCCTGTGGGTCTTCATTAACAGCACTACCTACCGCAGCAAAAAGAGAAGAATATAAAAAATAGCCGCCTAAAAAATAAAAAATAAAGCAACCAATAATTAGAGGGAAATTGATGGTCTGTAAACCTTCCATCAAGTGTGTTAGTCCACCACTACTCTGCACTGCATTAGCTGCCTGTGCTCCGGCTGAAGGCATGGGCTGTTGCTGAACGTTTGCAGCTAGTTCCGGAAAAATCAAGGGAAGCGCAAACTGGATACCAAATACCAATACAAACCATATTAAAAACTGCACTAATCCCACCATTCCAATTCCGGTAATTTTACCCATCATTAATTGAAAAGGTTTAACACTGCTAACTATTACTTCCGCTATCCGGCTCACTTTTTCTTCCATTACCCCCCGCATTACCATGCTGCCATACACAAACAAGATAATGTAGATCAGAAACCCTGCAATCATACCAACCAAATAGCTGATACCCACTTTTGAATCAGTTTCTTTTTGCCCGGTTGCAGAGGTAAATTTAATAGGATCTTTTTGATGTTGAATGCTGTCGATTTGAGCTTTGGAAACATTCAACATCAGTAATCTTTTTTCTTCTAACACCTTTCCGATGGTGCGCTCAATATCTTCCCGGGTTAACATGCCTAAGGTTTTGCCCGAACGGAGTTCAACAGAGTCGCCTCGGGTTATATTAAAATCGGCAGGAATATAAATATAGGCCTCATAGGTATGATTGTCTAACTGCTTTTTAAGGGTTGTTGTATCAGACTGCACAAACTTAAATGTGATTTCATTCTTTTTATTTTCTAGTTTACCAGAAAAAACATTGGCTTGGTCCAGCACTGCAATAGAAAAATGATCAGTAGATTTAATCTGAAAATAAATGAGTGCAGCATAAAAAGTAGCAATCAAAAGGGGTACCCCAATAGTAGTAAGTAAAAAAGTTTTTTTCTGAACCCGGGTGAGAAATTCCCGGCGAGCAATTAATAGTATTTTGTTCATATAAATATAGTTAGCAGGTTGCGGTTAAATTAATTATTAGCTGATTGAAATGCCCTGGCTGTGGCCTGGGTTCCTTCCACTAAGCGGATGAATATGTCGTTGAGTGTTGGTAAAATTTCGTGAAAGGATTCAATGGTTTGTGACTGGCTGATAAAATATTGCAGCACATCATTTGAAAGCGTTCCTTCTTGTAGTTTAAGTGTTAAAGCATTGTCTGTGTGGTCTACCACCTCAAATAAACTGCTAGTTGGCGGTTGAAATGGCTCAGATAAGCGGATATGAAATTTGTTTTCTTTGAATTGTTGTTTGATGTCCTGTACTGTTCCATCGAGCATTTTCGAACCCAGATTCATCAATACAATATGGTCACATATTTCTTCTACTTGTTCCATGCGGTGGGTACTGAAAATAATCGTACTTCCTTTTTTAGCCAGTGCATAAATTTCATCCTTAATCAGATTTGCATTCATAGGATCCAATCCACTAAAGGGCTCGTCGAGGATAATTAATTTGGGTTCATGGAGAACGGTAACCACAAATTGTAATTTCTGGCTCATACCCTTACTAAGGTCTTCTACTTTTTTGTTCCACCAGCTTTCCATTTCCAGTTTCTCGAACCAATACTTGATTTTTTGCAGGGCTTCCTGCTTACTCAGACCTTTTAATTGGGCTAAGTACATTACTTGCTCTCCAATTTTCATTTTTTTATACAAACCTCTTTCTTCGGGCATATAGCCGATTTGTTGCACATCTTGTAAGGGGTCAAAGGGTTTGCCATCGAAAATGATTTCTCCCTGGTCGGGATAAAAAATACCGGTAATCATTCTTAGCAGTGTTGTTTTTCCGGCTCCATTGGGGCCTAGTAATCCAAATATGCTCCCTTTTTTTACGGAAAAACTAATGTCGTTCACAGCTTTTTGTCCGGAATAGTGCTTTTGAAGATGGTGGAGATCCAACATAATATACGTATTTAAAAAATAATGATTCAAAAATGATATTTCTCTAAAATAAGTCTAGTACACTTCTACTTGTAGCTATTTTAACTAAAATCTTACAACCGGGGGGGGATTTGTTTACTTTTGTATTTCAACCCAAAATTATGCGTTTTTTTTCATCGCTCGTCCGCTCTGGTATATTAGTAGTTCTATTATTGTTAACGGGAAGTTGGGGATTTTTGGTTCATCGGACCATTAATCAACTCAGTATTTACGAATTGCCGGGGGCAATGGGTCCGTTCTTTTATAAGAATATGGACTATCTGGTTTATCAGTCACCCCGGCCCGATTTGCGCCGAAATACGGATATGGCGGAGGCGCCCCGGCATTTTATTGATTTGGAATTATATGGAAATGATATCCCCGCTTCCTGGCCCGAAGCAGTAAAACGCTATGGGATGGATAGTTTACAGAAAGCAGGAATTGTGCCTTATCATATTGTATGGATGAAGCAACGATTGACGGCTGCATTCAGTGGTATGGATAAAGACAGTATTTTGTTTTATGCGGCGGATTTGGGACATTATATTGCTGATGCGATGGTGCCTTTGCATACAACTGAAAATTATGATGGGCAGTTGACCAACCAAAAGGGATTGCACAGTTTATGGGAATCTATGGTTCCTGAATTAGAAATTGAAAATTATAAATTGTCATCCTCTCACCGTGCAGTATACCTTAAAAATCCTGAAAAAGCTATATGGAAATCTGTACGCGCCGCTTCAGCGCTGGTGCCAGATTTGTTGCAGATCGAGCGGGAGGTTACGGCATCTTTTACGCCCGAGCAAAAATACCGGGTACAAATGCGTAATGGGAAGGAGAGCAGAAGTTATACCACTGCTTTTGCCAAAGCGTATGCTGCCCGCTTGGGCAGTACGGTTAATCAGCAACTATTGGTGGCAACCGATTTACTGGCCGACTTCTGGTATACCTGCTGGGTAGATGCGGGTAAGCCAGATTTAACTGCTATTACGGGCTCTTTTACCGAGGCGGATCAGGCGCAATATCAGCGGGAGATTGGACTATTTTCTGGCAATCAGCTGCTTCCCGCGAATCTTTTGCAGGCTCGCTCGCCAAAGTATCAGGGGGGAAATGGCTATTAATAGCCGGCATTAGGTATAAATACTCGTTTTTTTAGCGTATTTTTTCGGATACTGATTCGTTGTTTTTTTATATTTTGTAATCGTAAATTGATAACAAAATCCAGAAAACAGCGCTATGCATCTCTACCTGTATATTGCCCTGGAGTTAATCTGCACAGGATTAGCTATTCGATATTATGCTGCCCTCCGCTATTTTAAATTAGCCGGATTACTCCCATTTTTGTTGTTGATTACGCTGGCAGAGATGCTGGCAATCTGGCAAAAGGAGGTTTTGCAGGTGAGCACTTATGGAACCAATTATGGGGTGGCGCTGGTTGAATTATTTTTTTATAGTTTTTTATTTATGCGCTTCACAACACATCGTTTTTTGAAAAGAATGATTCAGTGGTTGCTGCCGGTACTCTTGTTTATTTTGCTGGTAGGGTATTGGTTTTACACCACCCGATATCTGGCATTTTACTATAGTTTAATTATTGAGGGGTTTTTTTTAACTGCCTGTGCGCTGGGATATTTATATTTTCAGTTTGAAGAAGATCGGGTAGAGCATCCTTCTTTAGATCCGGTGGGATGGATTGCCATTGGGGTAATGATATTTTTTTCGGGTATCAGCATAGTTTTTTCTTTGTATGAGTTTATCCGGGTGCAGCAGATTGTTATTGGAGGCGAACAAATTTACAACCTCATACCTCGAATTTTAAGTATTGTTTTATATTCCTGTATTTCAATGGCAATTATTACATGCAAAACAAATTTCACATCGTCGTCAGCATCCTGATTGCAACGGCATTCATTTTTTTGTTTGCGTTTGCAACGCTGTTGTTTTATTTCCAGTTTACTCGTAAAAAGCAGCGGCTGCAATTACGTGAACAGTTATTGGAAAAAAAGTATCAGCAAGAATTAATGGAGGTGGGCAGAGAAGTGCAAGAGCATACTTTTCAAAGTATTTCTCAAGAGATTCATGATAATGTAGGCCAGCTGCTGAGTTTGGCTAAGCTTAACCTGAGTATCCTGGCCATGGAGCACAGTAAGGTGGAAGCTATTAAAGATATCCGGGATCAGATTTCTGATGCCATTCATCAATTGCGACAAATTAGTTTGGGCTACCAGGGAGATCGGTTGTTAGAAAATGGGTTATTAAATGGGATACAGTTTTTGATTCAGCAATTAAAAAAAACAGGCTTGTTTCAAATTCATTTTCACTCGGGTCCTTCCTATTTATACATCGGTAATAATGATGGTTTATTTGTTTATAGAATTTTTCAAGAGTTGATGCAAAATATCATTCGCCATTCCGGTGCAACTGATATATGGGTTCAGGTATATGAAAGTGAAAATAACTATCAATTTATAGTTCGGGATAATGGCCATGGATTTCAAGCTAACCAACACCCTGAGCATATGGGGTTAGGTTTGCGTAGTATCCGGCATCGGGCTGAATTGATAGGGGCCGATTTGCAAATAGAAACCACTTCGGGCAAGGGCACCCAAGTTACGCTAACCTGTAAAAAAACATCCGATGATAACCTTGGCATTGGCAGATGATCATACCCTATTTCGGAAAAGCATGGCTGCACTGCTAGAATTAGTGGGCGATTTTCAAGTAGTATTTCAGGCAGGCAATGGGCGGGAACTGATTGCCTATTTAGAAAAGGGGGCTGTTCCAGATTTGGTGCTGTTGGATGTATCTATGCCTATTATGAATGGCCCCGAAACGTGTCGCTGGATACAGCAAAATCGATCTGATTGCAAAGTAATCGCATTGAGTATGTTGAGAATTGAAACGATAATCATCAGCATGTTGCGCTGCGGTGCAAGGGCCTATCTGTTAAAAGATACTGAGCCGGATGAGTTGATTCGGGTACTGAGGGAAGTTCATCTAAAAGGTTTCGCCCATAACGAATTGGTTCCTCAACCTGAAATGCCTTTCTCCGATAAGGTATTCCCAACTTTTTCTGAGCAGGAACTGGTGTTTATGCGCTGGGCCTGCACAGATAAGTCGCACAAAGAAATAGCCGCTATCCTGCATTTGAGTCCCCGAACCATTGATGGATATCGCGACAGTCTATTTAAAAAGTTAGGGGTGAATTCTAGGGTAGGAATTGTTTTATTTGCCCTCCGAAATGGTATTATACCTCTCTAATTATCTAGGACTTTTTAAAATATAGGGTTTTTCCTGTTTTTTCATGCATTGCATTCAAATAGGTTTGTATGGTAAACTAAGAAGCATAAGGTTTTAGTTAAGTTGAACCGGGCAGAAACTGCTTTTGATTCCCGGGGGGGAATTCAGGGGCAATGTTTCTGCCCTATTTTTTTGGATATCCAAACCGCTCAGCAATTGCATTGGCAACGCTTTCCCCATCCATGGCGGCACTTACAATTCCACCGGCATAACCAGCCCCCTCCCCGCAGGGATAAACATTACCAAGCTGCGGATGGGTTAATTTTTCTGGATGTCTGGGTATTCGAACCGGAGAGGAGGTTCGGCTTTCCGTAGCCACCATAATTGCTGCATCAGTTAGGTACCCCTTCATTTTTTTCCCAAAAAGTTTACATCCTTCTCGAAGTGTATTTGCTATAAAATTAGGCAGAATAGCATCCAAATCGCAGGCTTGGGTGCCTGGAATATAACTGCAAACTGGTAAAGAGGTGGAAGGTTGTTTGCGAACAAAATCTGTCATTCTCTGCGCCGGTGCTATCAAATTGCCACTGCCAACCAGAAAGGCTTTTTGCTCAATTGCTTGCTGAAATCGCATTAACAACAAGGGATCATCTGCATCAACTGATTTGCTCCCGAAATATTGATAGGCATCTGACACACCAACCTGCACTACCATTCCACTATTCGAATAAGGATTATTTCTTTTACTGGGGCTCCAGCCATTCACTACTAATTCACCCTGCGCTGTTGCTGCAGGAGCAATAATACCTCCCGGGCACATGCAAAAACTAAAAACTCCCCGCGTATTTACCTGTTCCACCAAACTGTAAGAAGCCGGAGGAAGTAGCGGATCTCTGATGGGGGTATGGTATTGAATAGAATCAATCAAAGATTGTGGATGCTCGATTCTTACACCAAGGGCGAAAGGTTTGGCTTCCAGCAACCAGTGATTATCGTGAAACAAGGTATAGATATCTCTCGCAGAATGACCGGTTGCAATAATTACAGCATCGGCCTCAAACATTTCTCCGGTGTGGGTAATCACTTTTTTTATGTGTTGCCCTTCTGCTACTAAATTGGTTACTTTTTTTTCCAATAAATACACTCCTCCATGTGCTTCAATCTCAAGCCGCATAGCGGTGATAATTTGGGGTAATTTATTGGTGCCGATATGGGGGTGCGACTGATATAAGATTTTATCAGGGGCCCCAAATTGATGAAATAGTTGCAGGATTCGCTGTATGTTGCCTCTTTTACTACTGCGGGTATATAATTTTCCATCACTGTAAGTTCCAGCTCCTCCTTCCCCAAAGCAATAATTACTTTCGGCGTTTACAATGCCCGATTTATTCATGAGAGCCAAATCGCGACGACGGGATCTTACTTCTTTTCCTCGTTCAACAATAATTGGCCGAATACCTTTTTCTAGCAAGCGAAGGGCAGCAAATAGACCTGCAGGCCCCCCACCAATAATTATTACGGAATGGGCAGCCTTTTCAACTGATTTCCAGGTAATGGGTTGATAAAGTTCAAGATTGGGGGGCTCATCCAGGGTAACTTCCACTGTGCTGTTAATTCGAATCTGTCGGGCATTGCGGGCATCAACGGATTCTTTGATGCGGCGATATCCGGTAATACGAGATGCATCAACTGCTAACTGTTGTGAAAGAACAGATAAATATAAAGTATCGTTATAAGCCTCTTCGGGTGTTATCCGGAGTTGTAGGGTATGTATCATAAGGTTAGGTGTTTATCCTAAAACCAATGAAAAGTAAAACAAACTAAAAAGGCAAATCATCCAACTGCTCAGTGGGCGAGGCCGGTGGCATATCGTTATAATTGGAACTATCTCCGGAAGCAGCAGTAGGATTCATCTTAACGGTTTCTATTTTCCAGGCATCCAAATTGGTAATATAACCCTCTCTGCCATCCCGGCTCCAGTGAGAACCCTTTATATTAAAAAACACTTTCACTTCATCTCCCAAATTAAATCGATCGGGAAGTGCCGTTTTATCCTGCACACATTGAAATTTGATAAAATTGGTAATGGTTCTACCATTAATATCCTCCGATTTTTCAATAACAAACTCACGGGTTTTGAAAGTTTCGGAACGCTGCATCACTTCCATTTTGGTAGTCAGTTTTCCGGTTAATTCGTACGACATATACTCTAATTTAATCTACAAAAGTACGAATAAATTACGGGATGAATTGTGCAAAAAAAAATCTGTCATTCATCCGGAAAATTTATATTTTGCACATCCAATCTCCTATGAACAAACGTATATTCGTATATACTATTCCCTTGCTGTGTTTGTATGCCTGCCAGGCAGTTCAACCTTTGCATGTTCAATATTCCTCTTATCCCCTTCATCAGCAGTTACCCTCAGATTCGATTCTTACGAATTTGTTAAATAATTACCGCCAAAAATTGCGGGATACGCTCAATACAGTGGTGGCATATTCTTACCAAAACTGGTTCAATAAGCCTCCCGAATATGCGCTGGGAAATTTAGTAGCCGACGCTATGGTCAATAGCTCCCCATCGTCTGAAACCTTTTCTGCCAATGTAGCCTTTGTGCAGGAGAAAAAAATACGCGGGTTCTGGCCTAAGGGAAATATCCGATTAGAACAATTTTTTCGTTTGCTGCCGGTGGATGAGTTCTGGTGGATGTACGAAGTTCGCGGTAAAGATTTACTACCTATAATCGAAAAGCTTTTCACCAATGGCGGATGGGTGGTTTCGAGCGGTACCGAAATTGGAATCAGCAAAAATAAATTAGTATCTATAATTATACAAGGCAAACCGCTGGAGCTGGAAAGGGTATATCGACTGGCGGTTTTGGAAGAAAATCCCCAGTCAGGATTATTTCCAATAGAAATGAGGCAGGGTAGCTGGATGAGTAAACTTTTGGTTCGGGATGCAATGGTACAATTTTGCCGCCAAATTACCCAGTCAGCGAAACCCCTTACTATCCACACCGATAAACGTATATATGTATTGGATTAACCGCCGGAATTTTATTCGAAAAACTGCTTTAGTGGCATTGGGTGCTGCATCCCTAGGGGGTGGGACTGTTTTAGCTAGACCTGCAGCGGGGCGGCGGTTGGTTTTATTACATACCAATGACATGCATAGCCGGCTGGATGCTTTTCCTTCAGATGGAGGAAAATATCAAGGTATGGGGGGATTAGAGGCCCGAGCTTCTGTAATTCAACAAATTAGAGACGAAGGGTTTCCGGTATTGTTGGTAGATGCAGGTGATATTTTTCAGGGAACGCCTTATTTTAATATTTTCAAAGGCGCCCCGGAAATTGCGGCGATGACGCTTATGGGATATGATGCGGCTACTCCGGGAAGCAGCGATTTTAGTGCAGGCTTAGCAAATCTTGCAACTCAATGGAAATTGGCCAGCTTTCCTATGTTGGCTTGTAACTATGGAGTTACGGAAACTCCACTTGAAAATATTTTATTCCCATACCATATTATTGAAAGAGGAAATTTAGTCATTGGTGTATTAGGGGTAGGAATGGATCTAAAGGGCCGTGTGCCCGATGGTTTAATAAAGGGTATCGAATTTCGCGATCCGATAAAATGTGTAAATGAAACTACCAGCCTGTTGAAGAAAAAGGGGTGTGAATTGGTGGTATGCCTCTCTCATTTAGGTGATTATTACAAAGATGGCAACATCAGCGATGCAATATTAGCTAGGGAGAACTTAGGGATAGATATCATTATTGGGGCACAAACCCATCGTTTTTTTCAGCAACCCCTTAAGTATGTTAATAAAGGCGGTGGGGATACATTGGTTAGTCAAATGGGTTGGGGGGGAGTTCAATTGGGTAGAATTGACTATTTTTTTCCTAAATCTGGGAGTACTAAAACGTTGAAAGCTAATAGGGTAGTTCTAGATAAAAAAAAGGCAGAATAAAAAATTTTTTTTTCAACATAAAACCTACATATTCGCACTCCCAAGAAACTTTTTTAGTTATCCACAATTACTAAAAAATCA